>JAJXUY010000017.1 GCA_021782525.1 Acidobacteriota bacterium
CGGGATCGAGACGATCACCTACGTGCTCGCGGGGACGGTCGAGCACGGCGACAGCATGGGGCACGCGGGCGCGATCGGCGCCGGCGACGTGCAGTGGATGACGGCGGGGCGGGGGATCCTGCACCAGGAGATGCCGAAGGGCGACCCGACCGGGCGGATGCACGGCTTCCAGCTCTGGGCGAACCTGCCGGCGGCGCAGAAGATGATCCCGCCGCGCTACCAGGAGGTGAAGTCGGCCGACATCCCGGAGGTGACGGACGACGACGGCACGCGGGTGCGGGTGGTGTGCGGCACCGTGTGGGGCAAGCAGGGGCCGGTGGACGGGATCGCGGCCGACCCGACGTACCTCGACGTGACGGTGCCGGCCGGGCGGCGGGCGACGCTGCCGGTGGAGACGGCGCGGCAGGCGTTCGCGTACGTGTTCGCGGGGACGGGGAAGTTCTGCAACGCGTCGGGGCCGCTGTCCGTGCCGACGGAGCCGGTGGGGTGGGCCGACACGGCGCCGCCGGCGGAGGCGGCGAACCGGTCGCTGGTGCTGTTTGACGGCGGCGACGAGGTGACGGTGCAGGCGGGCGAGGAGGGGGTGCGCTTCCTGCTGGTGTCGGGGCTGCCGCTGCGCGAGCCGGTCGCCTGGTACGGCCCGATCGTGATGAACACGCAGGCCGAGCTGCGCCAGGCGTTCGACGAGCTGCAGCGCGGCACGTTCATCAAGTAGAACGCCCGCGCCGTCGGCGCCGTTACGGGTCGCGCGTCAGCGCTTCCTCGAGCGCGCCGACGAGCGCCGGCAGGTCGCCGGTCGCAACGGCCCACACGACGTCGCGGTCCACGGAGGCGTAGCCGTGCACGAGCCGGTTCCTCATGCCGATCATCTCCCGCCAGGGGAGTCCTCCCAGTTCGTCGCGGGTCGCCTCCGAGACCTTGCCGGCGGCTTCCCCGATCACCTCGATGAAGCGCTCGAGCGCGGCCGCGAGGACGGCGTCGTGGCTCAGGTCCTGCCGTGTCCTCCCGCGCGTCGCCGCGACCGCCTCGCGGGCGCAGTCCAGCATGTCTCGGAGGAGGACACGATCCTCAGGCGGCCTCATAGAGGGAGAGAGCCTCGCGCACGACGCGGTCGCGGAAATGGGGGCTCAAGAACCCCGGGGTGTTGAGATCGACGGGTCGGCCGAGGAGCTGCGACAGCTCGTCCTGGATCGCGATGAAGCGCAGGCCGGGGGTCCGGCCGGGCTCGAACTCGACGAGGACGTCCACGTCGCTGTCGGGGCGAACGTCGCCATGCAGCACCGAGCCGAACAGGGCGAGTCGGCGGATGCCGTGGCGCCGGCAGAACGTTGCGAGCACGTCGCGGTCGACGGCGAAGGCGTGCGGTGACATCGAGTTGATGCTACCACGCTGACCGGATGCGGGGGCGCACCGCTGGCCGCTCGACGGGCGGCTCGGCCGAGGCCGGGTCTGTCGTCGCATGGAAAGCGGCGCGCGGCCGGGCGCTCAGCCGCTCGGCGCGAGGCGCTCGATGAGCTGCGTGAGAGCGACGCACCCGGCCGCGGGCCCGGCAGCGCTGACGGTGAAGGGACGACTCACCTCGGCCGCGACGAGGACAGGCTCGACACGCTCGATCCAAAAGGTGCACAGCACCATTTGCAATCAGTTTTGTATTTGGTGTCACCAGCTGCAAGTGAGCTTGCCCTCGGCCCGATCGTGGCGAACACCCAGGCCGAGCTGCGCCAGGCGTTCGACGAGCTGGAGAACGGGACGTTCCTGAAGTAGGGGAGCGACCATCGCGATTGGCGTTTGGCGGCGCCCAACGCAAGATTGATTGGGTTCGGTCGGAGCGGAGGTTGGCCCGCTGCGAGAGGTGCCGCCGCTGCATGGCGAGAACCGGGCGGCCACGTGGGGCTTCCCACGTTGTCGGGAATGAGGCCGCCGCCAAGCTCCTTTTCCTCCCGAGCCCCGAGCCCCGAGCCCCGAGCCCCGAGCCCCGAGCCCCGAGCCCCGAGCCCCGATCTGTTCGGACCACGGACCACGGACCACGGGCCACGGCCCACGGGCCACGGCCACGGACCACGATTCCTCCGCGGTCGGGCGCCTACGCGTCCTCGTCCAGGACCTCGCGGATCGTGGCGAAGAGCAGCGCGAGCGGGTACGGTTTGTGCAGGACGCGGCGCGCGCCGGGGAAGCTCGCGAGGTCGATCGAGGCGTCGCCCGACGAGATGACGACCTTGACCGATGGGCGCAACTCGAGCATGCGCCGCAGCAGCTCCTCGCCGTGCAGCTTCGGCAGCGTGCGGTCGAGGAGGACGAGGTCGATCTCCCCCGCGCGCTCGCGGAAGAACTCGAGGCCCTCCTCGCCGTCGGTCGCCGCCAGGACGGTGTACCCGACCTGCTCGAGGATCTCGTGCGTCAGCGCGAGGATCTGCGGCTCGTCGTCCACCACGAGGATGGTCTCGGTAACGCCGACGAGCGCCGGCGCCGAGGTTTCGCGGCGGTCCGGGCGCTCCGCCGCGAGCGGAAGGTAGAGGTGGAACGTCGATCCTGCGCCCTCGGCGGTGTCAACGTCCACCAGGCCGCGGTGCTGGCGGACGACGATGTTGTAGACCATCGCGAGGCCGAGCCCTTGGCCCTTGCGCTCGCCCTTCTCCTTGGTGGTGAACAGCGGGTCGAACGCCTGCTTGCGCACGCGCGGCGACATCCCGACGCCGGTGTCGGCGACGAGGACGTGGACCCAGCGGCCGGTCTGCAGGGGAGGCTCGTCGCCGTCGCCGGCGACGTGCTCGCGCGCCTCGATCGTCACGCGATCGCCGGCGCCGGCGCCCTTCTGCTCGATCGCTTGCACCGCGTTGACGCCGAGGTTCATCAGGGCGTGGTAGAGGGTCGATGCGTTGCCGCGCACGAAGAACGTCCCGGGCGGGATGAGCATGCGCTTCTCGATGATGCGGTCGGTGGTCTCCGCGAGCACCTCGAACACCTCGGCGGCCACGCGGTGGAGGTCGAAGCTCTCGAATTCGGCCGGGCCGGGGTGCGCCAGCATCTGCAGGCCGCGGACGAGGTCGGCGGCGCGGCGCGACGACTGCAGGATGTTCTCCACGCTGCGGAGCTGGCGCTCGTCGAACTGGTCGCCCGAGATGCGCAGCGCGTCGGCGTACCCCACGATCGCCGCCAGGATGTTGTTGAAGTCGTGCGCAATGCCGCCCGCGAGCGTGCCGATCGAGTCCATGCGCTGGCGCAGCTGCAGCTGCTCCTCGAGCTGCCGCCGCTCCGAGATGTCGCGCACGATCCCCTGCAGGGTGCCGTCCGAGAGCTGCTTGGCCCTCATCTCCACGAGGACGCGGGAGCCGTCGTTGCGGGTCAGCAGGCGCTCGTTGACGACCGTCTCGCCGCGGGCGATCAGGTCGTAGCGCAGCGGCGCGGCCGCGAGGACGTCGGGGGCGAAAAGCAGCTGGAAGCCGCGGCCGAGCAGCTCTTCCCGTGCGTACCCGGTCAGCTCGCACGCGCGCTCGTTGACGCCGGTGAACGTGCCGTCCGGGGCCCCGAGGAAGATGGCGTCGGCCGCTTGCTCCAGGATCAGGAGCGCGCGCTCCTCGTTGGCCCGCAAGGCGTCCTGCAGCGCCTGCGTCGCCTCCTCGTACTCGGTGACGTCCTGGATCGTGCCGGTCACCAGCGTGGGCCGGCCCTCCTCGCCGCGCGTCGCCTCGGCGAACGAGTGGACGTAGCGGACGGCGCCGTCGCCGTGCCGCCGGATGCGGAAGCGCAGCTCGTACGGCGTGCCCCGCTCGACCAGCTCGCGCAGCGCTTGGTCGAGGACGGGACGGTCCTCGGCGAGCGGGATCCCCTTGACGAGGTCGAACGGGAGCAGGTTGTCCGGGGTCGGCTCCAGCCCGTAGATGCGGAACGCCTCGTCCGATCCCCACATCACGCTCGTGCCGAGGTCCAGCTCCCAACTCCCGAGGTGCGCCACGCGCTGCGCGCGGCGTAGCCGCGCCTCGCTGACGGCGAGGGCGCCGCCCGGGTTCCGGTCGTCGCGGGTCATGTCCGCCATCTGAGGTCCAGAAGAGTCAGCTCATTATAGCGGCCGGCCCGATCGATCGCCGCGCGGTCGCGGGCGGCCCCGGCCGGCCAGCCTCGGCGCCGCCGGCGCCGGGGCACTCACATCGAAGCGCAAGGAAAGACGGGGCCGGCTGGCGCCGGCCCCGCCGCTGTGGACCAGTGGGACGGCGTTACTCGACCGCGCGCCAGGCGTTGATACGGCCCTTGCCGGAGTACGGGTCGGCGCCGGGCTTGAGGATGTCGTCGGAGGAGTTCTCGATGATCGCCTTGAGCTGTGCCGGCTTCATCTTGCCGTATTTGCCGACGATCAGCGCGGCGACGCCGGAGACGTGCGGCGCCGCCATCGAGGTGCCCGCGGCGAAGTAGTAGCGGTAGACGTACGTGGTCTGCGTCGGATGGGTCCAGCCGCCTGGGGCCAAGATCATGTCGTAGTAGTACGTCGCGTCCGGGTAGAGCATGAAGTCGCCGCCCGGCGCCGTCACGTTGACGACCGACTGGCCGTAGTTGGTGTAAGAGGCGGGCCGGTCGAAGACAGCCGTGTCGCCAAGGTTGTAGAAGTCGATGGGGCCGGTCGCCGCGACCGCCATGCCGTTCCCCGACTGGGCGGGGATCGACCACAGCCGGCTGTTGAGGTTGGCGGCCTCGTTGCCGGCCGCGCTGACGCAGAGCACGCCGGAAGCCGTGGCGTAGTCGATCGCGCGGTTGAGCGCTGCGATCAGCGGCCCGGCGCCGCCGCCGCCCGCGTTGATGCGGTCGAACGTCGCGCCGAGGCTCATGTTGGCGACGTCGGCCCCGATGCTCGCCGCGTACACGAGGCCCTGGATCAGCCACGAGAACGACCCGCTCCCGCTGGCGCTCAGCACCTTGATCGCGACGATCTCGGCCTGCGGCGCCACACCCTGGATGCCGCGGTTGTTGATCGCGGCGGCGATGATCCCCGCCACGTGCGAGCCGTGGTTGAAGGCGCCGTACGGCGGATCGAGGTTCGGTTCGGTCGGGACGAACGACGTGCTCAGGGCGAGGTTCAGGTTCGGTGCGAGATCCGGCTGCGTGGTGATGATTCCGGTGTCGAGCACCGCCACCCGCGCGCGCTTCACCCCCCAGCCCATGTCACCGGCCGCCGCCGTCTGGTCGGCGTGGATCTGGCGGATGTTCCACTGGTAGCCCCAAAACGGCTCGGAGTTCACGCCCTGGACCTGCAGGTCGGCCTCCGTGGCCTCGACGGCTCGCTCGTTGTTGATCCAAGGCACGACGATGTCCTCGGCGGCCTGCTGGACGCGAGCGTCCTTGAGCACGAGCGCGAGGAAGTCCGGGTTGTCGGACGCCGCCACGACGACGCCGACCTGCGGGATCTTCGCGGTGATCACGCCGCCCGCGTAGGCCACGATGTCGTCGAGGTCGGCGCTCCCCTGGCCCTGGCCCCTCGCCACGATCAGGTAGCCGCGCGGCGCGGCCGCTGCCGCCGCCACGCCCGCCAGGAGCACCACGAGCACCACGAACACGGTTGCGATCCTCCTCATCCCTCCTCCTTTCGGCCGCCGGTTCGGGCGGCCCGAACGAACCGATGTGCGCCCCCGCGGGCAACGGGCGGAGCGAACGCCGCGTTCGCCTCGCGCGCCCCGGCCCCCGGGCGCCAACGGCAGTACGGACAGAAAGAGCTCACCGCCACAGCTCACCGTCTCACTTGGAACGTGCCGGTACGCTACCGGCCGGCGGCGCCGCTGTCAAGTCAGGTACCAGGTACCGCATTTTGCATTTTTCGGGTTGACACGGTGGGTGGCGGCTGCCGTACTCTTGTCACACGGATTCCGCGGCAACGAGCGTGGTGGGAGGAAGGCCGGCCACCGGCAAGGATCGGGCGGCCGGCACGGAGGGAGGAGCGCAGGCATGGCGGACAGGCACCTGGCGCTACGGGTCACCGGCGTCTCGATCGGTTCGCACGAATGCGCGGGACGGGCGAAGGCGGTCAACCGGTTCGTCTTCCAGCTGTTGCACCCGACCAAGTTCGACGACAACCCCACAGCCTCGTTCGCGGTGGGCCCCGTCGAGGGACCGGTCGCGGCCGAGGAGCTGGATGCGGTTCTCCCCGACGGGCTCGTGTTCAAGGGGCAGCTGTTCCGGCAGGCGTTCGCGGAGCCGGTGCGGATCCGCATCCACCACTTCCAGGACGTGACCAGCGACTGGCTGCAGGCCGCGATCGGGAAGGTGTTTGGCGCCGTGCTCGAGACGCTGCTCGGCCGCATGCGGTTGGCGACGATCAGCCTCGCCGACCTGATCGACCCGGTCAGCTCGCTGCAGCTCGGTCAGGAGACGTACTCGCAGAAGCTCGGCTACGTCGAGCTGGTCATCGACCCCAACGACGCCAAGCCGGGCGTCGTCCAGGCCGTGCGGGCCGAGTTGGTCGCGCCGGAGGACGTGTTCGCGTTCGCGCCGCTCGGCCCGGACGGACGGCCGCAGCGCGTCTGCGTCGTCGAGCAGGGGAACATCACCGCGACGATCGAGCTCGAGTTCGTCCTCGGCTGACAGTCGCAGGGTGCGCTACTGCACCAGCATCGGGATCGTCGTCGGGTCCGTCGAGGCCCCGTCGATGACTGAAGCCGAGCCGAGAACCTGCGCCCCGGCAGAGAGCACCTGCACGACCGCGAACCCGGTCTGGCCGGCCGGGAGCGGTTGCACGAGCTGGACCCAGCGGTAGGCGGGGACGGTCTTGGTGACGGAGGTGATCGGCGAGCCGCCGTCGGTGTAGAAGCTGACGGTGACGTCGGTCGAGGTCGCGCTCGCGTTGACGAACTCCAGGTTGGTGCGGTACGTCCCGTCGCTGCGCAGCCCGGCGAAGAAGCCGGTTCCGGAGACGCCGAGCGCCTGGCTCACCTCGTAGCCCAGGTACGACTGCCCGAACGTCTTGACCGTCCCCCCGCTCGTCACCTGCGAGTAGGTGCGCGAGAGCGCCTGCACCGGCCCCGTGCTCTCGACCACGATCATCCCCTTGTCGGTCTGACCGAGGGCGAACAGCGAGGTGAGGACGTCGCGCCAGGTGTCCTGCTGGCGGGCGCCGAGGGTGACCGTGACCGGTTGCGGGAACGTGCTGACCCCGTAAAACGAGACGCGCAGGTTCGCGGTGGCCGCGCTCGAGGGGTTGAGGACCGAGACGTCGGAGTACCAGTAGGCGGGCGCGACCCCGGGGAGATGTGCAATCCCGGAGAGGTAGTAGACGTGGGTGTAGTTCGTGGTGCACTGCGGCGTGTAGGGGAGGGCGACGGTCGCGGACCACGGCGACGTGGTGTTACAAAGGTTGCTCGCGGCGACGCGGAAGTAGAACGTGCCGGAGAGCGTCTGGGTCGAGGAGAAGGTGTAGTTGGCCGTCGTCGTGGTGGTGGAGGTCGGGTTGGCGAAGCCGGCATCGCTGCTGGCCTGGACCGTGTAGCCGGTGGCGCCCGACACCGAACTCCAACTCAAGACCACCTGCTGCCCGGCGCACGCCGAGGACCTGTTCACAGCAACGTTGGCCGGGGCGCTGGGCGTCGTGCAGGTGAGGGCCGCGACCGCCAGGTCCGCCTGCACCGCGTTGCGCGTGATCTGGTTGCGCGGATCGGTGATGGAGATCCCGGTGTTGCGGATCGCGAGCTTGGCGGTGGCGGCCGTCGTCGCCGGCGACGCCTGCGCGAGCAGCGCCACCATGCCGGCCACGTACGGAGCGGACGCCGAGGTGCCGAAGAAACCCCTGCTGTCGTAGCCGCCGCCCATCGTCGGGGTGATCGCCCCGGTCGGCGCCCAGACGTCGAGCTTCGGGCCGGAGTCGGTGTAGCACGCGACCGTGCCGGCGACCGGGTTCGTGTCGGTGCAACCGGTGGTGCCGGTCGCCTGGCACTGCAGCGCGTCCGTGTACTCGGCCGACTGGTACGCCTGGGCGTAGACCGAGCCGACGGCGAGCGACGTCGAGATGCACGCCGGCCAGGCGACGCCGACCGTGCAACCGCCGTTGCCGGAGGAGACGACCGGGATGACGTTCGCATTGGTGAGCTGCTGGAACAGCGAGACGAGCGGCATCCCGGGCTCGTTGTCGCACGGCTGCGACGGCACCCCGGCCGCGCCGGCACCGCTCTCGTACCCGCCGAGGGAGAAGTTGGCGACGCGGATGTTGTACGGGTTGCCGCCCGCGATGCTGGTGAGCACCGCGTCGATCCCCTGGCCGATCTCGGTGTCGGTGGCGTTCCCCTTGTCGTCCAGCACCTTGACCGACACGATCGTCGCCCCCGGGGCGACGCCGATGGCAACCGGGCTGGCGCCGATGGCGCCGGCGATGCCGGCGACCTCGGTGCCGTGGCCGTTGTTGTCCTTGGCGTAGGGGGCGCTCCCCGGCGCCACGTAGTTCGGGTCGTTGGTCGCGAGCAGCCCGCGGTAGTCGAACAGGGCGATCGTCTTGGTGCCGAGCGGCGCCAGCTCGGGGTGGGTCCAGTCGACGCCGGTGTCGAGGATCGCGATGCCGACGCCGGCGCCGGTGTCGGGCGGCTGGATCGCGTTCACGTGCATGTAGCCGCGGCCGGTGGTGTCGAGCGCGTGCACCCTGTGGTTGAGCGCGATCGCGTCCACCCGCGGGTCCTCGGCCAGGGCCGGGAGTAGGCTGACCGGCACGACGGCGTGAACGATCGGAGCCATCGTCAAGCGGGCGAGCACCTTGACCCCGCCCGGCGCCCAGTCCCGCTCGACGGCGGCATCGGTGTCCCTGATCCACTGTAGGCGCGCCGGCGCGCGCATCTGGGCGACCGTCGCGGCCTGGACGGCGGCAGGCTGGCGGAACGCAATCAGCACGTCGACGGTGCCGGTTAGGGACGTCGCGGCGGCGCGCGCCATCAGCTCGGGCTCGACCTTCTGGGTCCACGGCCGGGTGTCCTCGGGGAGCTGCATCAGCGGCGCCGAGCCGGCGCTCGCGGCCGCCAGGGCCAGCCACACGGCGCCGATCACGGTGGCGGTACGGGTCACGGTCCGGGTCATGTTCGCAGTCGTCATCAGTTCGCCCACCTCGGCCGGTAGTGTACCGCCGTGTCAGAGCACAACTTGCAACGGCCGGCGGTCATTCCGGTCTTCGAGGTTATACGCCTGTAGGCGGGCCCGTCGTTGCCCGCACCCCGCGCGGCGGGTCCCCAGTGTGAGCTGCGTCACCGATCGGCGGCACGAACCCAGGGGCCGCGGCGTCCAGACGCCCGCCCCGGGCCCCGGCGGTCGTCGCGGCGGGCGCGCCGCAGCTGTCCTACAATGGCCGCGTGCAGATCGTGGTCATCCGTAGCGACGACCGGCCGTTCGAGCTCGGTCGCTTCGATGCCGCGTGGGCGCGGGCCGGGGGGGATCCGTTCGAGCTGGTCTTCGTGACGCCCGCGACCGTGGACGAGTTGGTGACGCCCGACACGGTGTTCGCCGGGGTCCTGCTCACCGGCGGTCCAGACGTCGAGCCGTCGCGCTACGGCGCCACGCCGCAGCCAGGCGTCGGCCTGCGGGTCGATGCCCGGCGCGACGCGCTGGACTTCGCCATGCTGGAACGCGCCGAGAGCGAGGGGTGGCCGGTGCTGGGAGTGTGCTACGGCTGCCAGGTGCTCAACGTGTTCTACGGCGGCACCCTGGTCCAGGACCTCGACCGCGCCGGCAAGAGCGGCCACTACGTCGCCGAGCCGAAGGACCACCTGGCCCACCCGGTGCGGAAGCTCGGGCGGGGCGGTGGCCGCTGGCTCGACTCGTGCCCCGAGGAGTTCCAGGTCAACTCCCGCCATCACCAGGCGATCGCCGATGTCGCGCCGAGTCTCGACGTGATCCTAACGGCGCCGGATGGGGTGGCCGAGGCGGTCAAGATGAGGCGCGGCAACCGCTTCGTCATGGGCGTGCAGTGGCACCCGGAGAACCTGACACAGGCGGAGCACGTCGGCCTGTTCCGCGCCTTCCGCGCCGCCTGCCAGGCGCCGTTCGCAGTCCGCGGACCGCGCTCCACGATCGTCGGGGCGCGGTAGCCATGCCGCCCACCATCGCGATCGTCGGCCGGCCGAACGTGGGCAAGTCGACGCTCTTCAACCGGCTCGCCCGCGCGCGCCGGGCGATCACCCACGACCTCGCCGGGATGACGCGCGACCGGGTCGCGGCCGACGCGCCACGGCCGGCGGGCGGGACGGTCGTGCTCGTCGACACCGGCGGCTTCGAGCCCGAGAGCGAGGCCCTGATCCCGGCCATGATCCGCGAGCAGGCGCTGACCGCGATCTCCGAGGCGGACGCGGTGGTGTTCCTGGTGGACGGCTCGCTCGGCCTGGTGCCCGCGGACGCCGAGATCGCCGGCCAGCTGCACCGCGCCGGGCGGCCGGTCGTGATCGCGGTGAACAAGCTGGACCGGCGCGACGCGGCCCACGCCGAGGCCGAGTTCGGCAAGCTGGGCTACCCGGCGGTGGCGATCTCGGCCGAGCACGGGCTCGGGATCGGCGAGCTGTGGGACGAGCTCGAGCACTTCCTGCCGCCGCCGGAGGAGGAGGCGGCGCCGGAGGCGCCGCGTGCGGAGCTCTCGGTCGCGATCGTGGGCCGGCCGAACGTCGGCAAGTCCTCGCTCCTCAACCGGCTGCTCGGCGAGGAGCGGGTGCTGGTCTCGGAGGTCCCGGGGACGACCCGCGATTCGGTGGACACGCTGGTGGCGTGCGGCGCCACCACGGTGCGGCTGATCGACACGGCCGGCATCCGCCGCAAGGGACGCACCGACCAGGGGCCGGAGGTGCTTTCGGTGCTGATGGCGCGGCGGGCCATCGCCCGCGCCGAGGTGTGCCTCCTCATGGTGGACGCCGTCGAGGGGCTGACGGCCCAGGACACGCATGTCGCGGGGTACGTCGAGGAGGCCGGTCGTGGCGTCGTCGTGACGGTCAACAAGGCCGACCTCGTCGCCGGCGAGGCCGCGGCCGCCCGCGAGCGCGTCAAGGACCAGGTGCTGCACCACCTCAAGTTCCTCAAGGACACGCCGCTGCTGTTCGTGTCGGCGCTCACCGGCCTCGGCGTGCCGCACCTGCTGCCGGCGGCGCTCGAGGTCGGCGAGGCGTTCCGTCGGCGCGTCGGCACCGGCGAGCTCAACCGGGCGTTGCGCGCCGCCTGGGAGAAGCAGCCGCCGCCGGGCGGCCGGCGGCCGCCGCGACTGCTGTACGCGACGCAAACCGGGAGCGCCCCGCCGCGCTTCGTCCTCTTCGTGTCGGGCACGGGGCAGCTCCACTTCTCCTACATCCGCTACCTGGAGAACACGGTGCGCGAAGCGTTCCCGTTGGCAGGCGTGCCGATTAGGTTTAAGATCATTGGGAAAAGTGGCCGGACCTGAGCATGGTGCAATTTCGACCGCAGACGCGCGAGGTCATCACCAAGGTCGTCTACTACGGCCCCCCGCTGGGCGGCAAGACGACCAACCTGCGCACCCTGTACGACGGCTACCCGCCGGCGACGCGGGGCGAGCTCGTGGTCGTCCCGGCCGGCGGCGACCGCACGATCTTCTTCGACTTCCTCCCGGTTGACGCCGGGACGCTGCGCGGCATGCGGATGCGCGTCCAGCTCTACACCGTTCCCGGCCAGGTGCACTACAACGCCACCCGCCAGGTCGTGCTGCGCGGCGTCGACGCCGTGGTTTTCGTGGCCGACTCGCAGCGCGAGCTGCTGCGCTCCAACCGCGAGTCGTGGGAGAACCTCAAGGAGAACCTCGCGCTGCAGGGCCTGTCGCTCCCCGACATCCCGCACGTGCTGCAGTACAACAAGCGCGACCTCGCCGACGTCCTCAGCGTGGACGACCTCGACCAGATGCTCAACGAGTTCAACGCCCCGTTCTTCGAAGCGGTCTCCACCACGGGGATCGGCGTCGAGGAGACGTTGCAGGCCGTGGTCAAGCTGGTCGCGCGATCGTTGCGCGACCGCTTCAAGGTGCTCGGAGAGGGGAGCGAGTTCCCCGAGGAGCTGCCGCCGCTGCAGCCGGTGCCGGTTCCCGCTGCCCCGCGACCGGAGTCGGCGCCGCCGTTCGTCTTCGCCCCCCCGCTGCGGCCGGCCGGAGCGCAACCTCCCGACCGCCTCCCGCCGCCTCCGGCGGCCGGACCGGTGACGACCCCGCTGCCGCCGGGGCAGCACTCGAGTGCCGACCTCTATCCGTTCGTGCTGCCGAGCATCGCCCCACCGGCCGCCCCCGCCTCCGCGGCGGCGATCCTCGAGGCGCTGGAAGCCCCGACCCGGGCGCCCGCGATCCCGGTACCGCCCGAGGTCGCCGCCCTGGCGCCACCGACGTCTTCTCCGCTGCCCCTACCGCTGCCGCCACCGGCCGTCGAGGAGTCCGCGTTCGACATTCTGGATGTGACGCCACCCGCCCCGGCGGCGCCGAGCGAGCCGGAACTTCTGGTCTCGCCGTTCGACCCGGGACCGCCGGCGGCCGAGGCCGCCATGGCCCCGGCGCCGCTGGACGACCCCTTCGGCGAGCCGCAGGCCACCGGCGCGGTGGCGGGCGACGACGTGTTCGAGTTGCCGCGGCCTCCGCTCGAGGCCGTCGAGGAGGCGCCGACGGGCGAGGCGGCGGGGGCGGAGGCAGGCGCGCCGGAGCCGGAGTTCGTCGTGTCGCTCTCTTCCGGCGAGGAAGTGGCGGCGATCGGCGGCGGGGGCAGCGGCGGCGCCGCACAGGCGCTCGTGCAGCGGGTCGTCCCTCGCCTGCTGGCGCAGGTGGGGGAGGTACGGGAGCTGGAGCTCGAGGTCCCCGTCCCGGCAGTGTGGACCGGAGGCAAGCGGTTGACGCTGCAGTTCCGCCTGACCCTGATCCCGGAGGACGATGCAGATGCCGACTGAGGCGGTGATCCCCGACAAGGACGAGTTCAAGATCGGCGAGGTGTGCGAGATCGCCGGCGTGAAGCCCTTCGTGTTGCGGTACTGGGAGACGGAGTTCCCGGAGCTGACCCCGGCGAAAGGCGCGGGCGGCCAGCGCACCTACACCAGGGTGGACGTCGAGCTGATCCTGCGCATCAAGCGGTTGCTGTACGAGGAGCGCTTCACCGTCGCGGGCGCCAAGAAGCGGCTCGCCGAGGAGCTGGCCGAGCGCGCGCCGAAGCCCGCCAAGCTTGACACGAAGGCGGGAAACCAAGTAGAAAGCGTGCGGCGCGCTCTGAAGGCCACCCGCAACGAGCTGGAAGCCATCCTCGCGCTGTTGAA
>JAJXUY010000423.1 GCA_021782525.1 Acidobacteriota bacterium
GCAGGATGCCCTGCGATCGCAGCAGCTTCAGCGCTTTCTCCCGGCTCGTCATGGGGTCATTCTGGACGAAATGTCGGCACTTGTAAATATCTGCCGACATTTAATCCATATTCGACGCAAAGAACCTCCACCTCCGCGACGCCCTGCTCCGCTCCAGCGCCGTCGACACCATGAGCATGGTCAGGCTGCTGGAGCGGCTGCGCGAGTTGACTTAGGCTGCGGCAGGTTCCCAGCGATCCCGTGTGACGCGAATGCGCAGTGGCTCGCTCGCAGGTTCCTTGTTTCGCCCCAACGCCTCCTGAGTGGCCTTCATCCGCATCGCGATGCACTTGCTGGTCGTCATCCCCGCGCAGGCGGGGATCCAGGCTTTGCATTGGCTTCGGCGCCCACTTGGGTTCCCGCCTTCGCGGGAACGACTGGATGGCGTCCCGCCGAGCGCACCGCCAAACGATGGCCGGAGGGACCGGCTCGTCACTGCGAAGGGATGCCGCCGAGTCCGGACCAGGGCACGACCGTGCAGCCGCTGCGGCGTTGCTCCGTGTCGCCGGCGTAGACGAGGAAGCTCCTCAACTGGGACCCGTGCTCGCGCCCGAGCTGGTCCGCGGCCCGCCCAAGTCCGGTGAAGAAGTCCTCCGCGACCGTCTGCCCCGACTTGACCTCGACGGCGACGGCCCCGCGAGCCGTCTCGACGAGCAGGTCGACCTCCAGCCCCTTGCGGTCCCGGAGGAACGACAGCCCCGGCGGCAAACCTTGATTCAGTCGCGCCTTGAGCACTTCGGTGACGACCCAGTTCTCGAAGAGCGAGCCGCGCAGCGGGTGCGACTCCAGCTGCCGGGCGGTCTGGATGCCGAGCAGCGCGCAGGCCAGGCCGGTGTCGTAGAAGTAAATCTTCGGCGTCTTGACCAGGCGCTTGCGCAGGTTGCTGTGCCAGGGAGGCAGACGGAAGGCGATGAAGGTCGTCTCGAGGACCGCGAGCCATGCGCGGGCCGTGTTGTGTGTGACGCCGCTGTCGGCGCCGAGTTGGGATAGGTTGAGCAACTGGCCAACCCGCCCGGCGGCCAGCCGCAGGAACGTCTGGAAGGCGAGCAGGTCCGTGACGTTGAGCAACTGCCGCACGTCGCGCTCCACATACGTCGCGATGTAGCTGGAATACCAGTCGCCGGGCGGGATGCGGCGATCGTAAATGGCCGGGTAACCGCCCTTCCAGGTCGCCTCGAACGGGTTCCGCGGCGGGTGGGGAAAGCCGCGAAGCTCGCCCAGCGTGAGCGGGAGGAGGTTCACGATCGCGGCCCTCCCGGCTAGCGTCTGCGACACCGACTGCAGGAGGTTGACGTTGGCCGAACCGGTCAGCACGAAGCGACCCGGCCTGGGGTCGCGGTCCACCTCCACCTGCAGATACGAGAGCAGCTCCGGGACGCGCTGGACCTCGTCCAGCACGGCTCCTCTCGCCAGCGGCTCCAGGAACCCTCTCGGGTCGGCGGAAGCGAACGCCCGCACGTCGGGCGCCTCCAGCGACACGTACGCGTGTTTGGCGAACACGGCGCGAGCCAGTGTCGTCTTGCCCGACTGACGCGGCCCGGTGATCGTCACCACCGGAAAGCGCTTCGCCAGAGCACGCAGCTTCTTCTCGAGCGCGCGCGGAACCATGCCCGCACTGTAAGCGCTGTGGGGCTAGTTGTCAATCCAACTGACAGCTAGCACCATCTCTGGTCTTCGTCTTGTTGGTTGCGGCATCGCTGACGCCGAGGGCACGAGATCGCCCGGGTCGCCGCGGTGGTCTCCGTGGCGGCGTTTGCGAGCAAACGCCGGCCTCGTCCTGCCCCGCCCCGTCGGCCGATGCGAGCATCGGCCGCTCCAGAAACCGATGTGGGGCGCGCCCCACGGGTCGGACGTTGCTATCCTCGCCACAGTCGGAGGCCGCGATGCCTGTGCCGTGCAACCGCACCAAATGCGCCTTCTGCGCCGGCGACACGTCGCAGCTCTACTGCGAGGGGTGCCACGCGCCGTTGGGGCCTTTCGGCCTCGATGCCCCAACGATCTGCGAGGAGTGCTTCAAGGCGCGGATGCGCACCCGCGCGAATGGGCAGCGGTGCTTCTGCCCGCCGGGCCAGCGCCGAGAGGTCGTGGTCATTACGCCCGAGCACGAGACGCTCGAGTGCGCCCGGTGCGCGGGGTTGATCCGCAGGATCAGGTAGGCGACGACACCTAACGGCCATGGGCCGGACCCCGGCCCTGGCCTGGCCGGCGCGTCAGTCGAAAAGGATGTCGGGGTTCATCTCGGACGGGTCTCGCCACTCGATCCTGTACCGCTCCTCGAGGATTCGTGCCTGCACCGACGGAATCCGGACGGTGATTTCGATTGAAGGCGGGCAGCGGTTCGGACGGGAGGCGGGACACTTTCGCGGTCATCGTCGGGATCGGTACCCAGAATAAGTTGGCATCGACCGTCAGCTCCTGCCCGGGGAGGAGGTTCCCGACGCTCGCCGTGAAGACGTTCGGCCGCTCCTCGGGCGGGAGGCCGCACGGCTCATCGAAGAACGGCTCGAACTCGCGCCGGGGGCCGTGCCAGACCACGACCGTGCGGGCGCCGAGGTGTTCGCGCAGCTACTGGCAGAGCAGCTCGTGGAGCGCGTGCATCACATTCCGCCGTTCGAGGGCGGTCGCGCCACCGCCCTGGTCACGTCGGCAGCCGCGCCGCTTTCGCCTTCCGGTTGGGGCACCGTGGCCCGGGGGAACAGCCGGAGGTAAGGTTCGTGGCGCCAGCGTCGGTTGCGCTTCCACCCGGTCGTTTCGACCAGCCAGCCCAGGCCCTCGAAGCCGTCGATCAGCTTGTTCGCCGCCACATA
>JAJXUY010000424.1 GCA_021782525.1 Acidobacteriota bacterium
AGATGGACGGCGAGCAGTCGGTGCCGCGCTTCTCGCTGACGGCGGTGCGCGGCCGCTGAGACCGCCCGCGCGAAAGGATGGCGACGATGATCAAATTCCTGATGGTGTTCCTCGTGGGTTTGGCGATGGCGGCGCCGGGCGAAAGCGCGAACCCGCGGGTGCGGCTGGAGACCAGCAAGGGCGTGATCGTGATCGAGCTCGAGCCGGCCAAGGCTCCGATCACGGTCGGGAACTTCCTCGACTACGTCAAGGCGGGGTTCTACAACGGCACCGTCTTCCACCGCGTCATCCCCGGCTTCATGATCCAGGGGGGCGGGTTCACCGCCGCCATGCAGGAGAAACCGACGCGGGAGCCGATCGTCAACGAGTCGGCGAACGGCCTCGCCAACGCGCGCGGGACGATCGCGATGGCGCGCACGGCCGACCCGAACTCGGCCAGTTCGCAGTTCTTCATCAACCTGACCAACAACGCGTTCCTGGACAAGAAGAGCGCCCAGGACGGAGTCGGTTACTGCGTTTTCGGTAAGGTCGTGGAGGGGATGGCGGTGGTCGACGCGATCGCGGGCGTCCCGACCGGGACGCGCGGGCCGTACCAGAACGTGCCGCAGCAGCCGGTCGTGATCAAGAAGGCGAGCGTCGTGGCGGGGAAGTCCTAGGCCAGGCGGCCCGCACCTCGAGGGTCCGCCCCGCGCCGACCCACAGGAACGACGGCTCCGTCGGCGGTGCCAGCCGGGCGAAGAGCGCGGGCAGGGTCCGTTGCATCGCCTCCTCGAGGCGCTCGCGGTCGCCGACCGTCCGGCACGCCAGCCGCCAGGCCACGGCCCAGCGCTCGGGATCGGCGCGCTCCCTGATCAGGCGGAGGCGGTCGCCGTTCCAGCCAGCGGCCAGGGCGTCCGCCTCGCCGCTGCCGAGCCGTTGCCTGAGCAGGAACGCGAGTCCCCACTCCCCCACCGAGTCGGTGAGCACCTCTTGCCACCCCGCGGGAATCGGGGGCAGCGCCGCCGCTGGCACCGCCCCCGGCACACCGGGCCGCTCGGGATGGAGCAGCGCCGCGGTGCTCTTCGGCGGGTGGGCGAGCAGGCGGTCGACCGCACCCCAGCCTCCGGACCGATACGCCCGCAGCACCGCGGCGAACCCGGCCGTGTACGGGAACGCGAGGTCGGCGACGAAGTACCTCGGCACCCCGGGCGGGGCCAGCTCGGCCGCCTGCTGCCGCACCGCCGTCGCCGCAAGCGCCAGCCCTTCCGGGCCGACTCCGGGGGCGTTGAGGATGAACATCACCAGCATCGCCTCGCCCTCGGCGATCGCGGAGGCGGCGCGCTGCTCATCGCTGTCGCCGCGCCTCGCGAGCATCCGGCTCGGGAGGCGGAAGCGCCGCTCCTGGGCGGCGTGCTCGAGCTCGTGCGCCCACACCATCGCGCCCCCGACGCGCGCCGCCGCCGGCGTGTCCACGACGATCATCTCGTCGTTCTCGGGCTCGTAGAACCCGAGCACCTGCGAGGTGTAAAAGTCCAGCAGGTTGCTGTAGATCTGCCGCGGATCCCCGGAGATGAAGCCGAGCCGCACGAGCGCCTCGAGGAACAGGTCGGGTGCCACCGGGAGGTCGCGGCGCAATTTGCGGTCGAGGGCGGCGCGCAGATCGGACGGGGCGATCAACCGGCACGGCGGTGAAAACGGCGGCGGCACGTCGCGCAGCTTCGCGACCTGGCCCTCGATCGCAGTGATCGCCGGCGGGCACGGAGCTGCTGCTGCGGCGCCGGCGAGCAGGAGCGCGGCGAGGGCGGTGTTATACTTCCGGCGCATGGCTCGCGAGGCTCGGCTCCAACTGCTCTCGTCGTACGAGAACATCGAGTTGGCCGAGCGTGTGATCGCCGAGATCTGCACGACGAACGGGGTCGAAGAGGAGGCCGCGTACTGGGCGGGGATGGCGTTGCGGGAGGCGCTCGCCAACGCGATCAAACATGGCAACAAGCTTAACCCGGACAAGCGCGTTTTCGTGCATGTATCCCTCCACCCCGACGGCGAGCTGCACATCGAGGTCGAGGACGAGGGGGACGGGTTCGACCCGGCGGTCCTGGCGGACCCGACGATGCCCGACAACCTCATGCGGTCGAGCGGGCGCGGGGTGTACTACATGCGCCAGTTCATGGACAAGGTGCAGTTCCGCGCCGGCGAACGGGGCGGAACGTGTCTCGAGCTCGTGAAGCACATCAGTTCAGGGAGGACAACGTGAAGACGAAGATTCGTGACGTCGGCGGCGTGCGGGTCATGGACATCGAGGGGAAGATCACCATCGGCGCGGGCGACATCGAGCTGCGCAAGCAGATCGAGGACGCGATCGCGGCCGGGCGGCTCAACATCCTGCTCAACCTCGGCGGCGTGAGCCACATCGATTCGTCGGGGATCGGCGAGATGGTCGGCTGCTTCACGACGGTCGCCCGCAAGGGCGGCAAGATGAAGCTCCTGAACCTGACGCAGAAGATCCACGACATCCTGCAGATCACCCAGCTGATCACCGTGTTCGACGTGTTCGACAGCGAGCCTGAGGCGCTCTCGAGCTTCACGGCGTAGGGCTCGGCGCGGTACGACGGTGTGCGACGGCGGGCTAGGAGCCACGGCGCCAGCCTGACCGTCGCGCGCCGCCCTCTGCGGCCGATGGCGGCGGGAGCTGGAGCCTGCTCCAGTCGCGATGATCCGGTGCGAACCGCGGTTCGGGCTGAGCGGGCTAGCGCTCGTCTTCCTTTTGCATCTTCTTGAGGGCGGTCTCCATCGCCTCGAGGACCTGCTCGACGTCCTTGTCGCCGTGGGCGTGCGACAGAAACGAGGTGACCGGCGATCGG
>JAJXUY010000018.1 GCA_021782525.1 Acidobacteriota bacterium
ACAGCCGCTTGCAGGCGGCGCGCCCGCGACGGTCCCGGCGTGGAGAAGATACGGTGTTCGAGAATCATGCGGTGCCAACGACGCGCAGTTCGTCGGGCGCGCGCCTGAAGCGGGGCGTTAGCTGGACAGACGGAGGGGAGCAACGATGAGCAGTTCTTCGAGCGGTAGGTCGTGGAAGAGCGCGCCGCAGTGGTTCCGGGCCGTCATGTTCGTTGCCGCTCTTGGTGTGAGCGTGTTCCACGCGGTGCGGCTGGGTGGGGCCACGAACATGGACCCGTGGCTGCTGCTGGTCCTTGGCATGCTGGCAGGACGATTGCTTCACTACCTGCTGCCGACCGGTACGGACTCGCAGGTGGGCGATGAGCAGGTTCTCTTCCGCCAGTGATACGTGGCTGCCAGCTAACCAGCCGTTGCAGCCGCCCTGCTCGTCTGTCACGCGGCTTGCGTGGGCAAGCCGCGCGCCAGCCAGCGGGCGGCTGAACGGCGGCGTTAGGCGTCCCTTGGAGTAGGCAGAAATGTTCACGTCAGTGTTCCTACGCCGCTGGCTCGTTTGGCCTCTTGGTCTCGCAACAGTGGCGAGTCTCGCGCTTGCGTATTTCCTCCCAGCGGGGGGACTTTTCGTCAACCTGGCTGCCACCTTTGTTGGGATTCTCTTCACGGTCGGGTACGTCGATCTGGTTCTGAAGAACCACGAAGCCCATCGTTGGGAGGCTGCCCTTACTCGCATTCAGGGCCGCCTCGACAACTTCACCGGCGTTGCCATAACCCAGTTTCGTGTGGCCTTTCGCATCCCGGCGAATGTCCTCGACCAAGCGCTGATGGTCCGCGGGTCGGACCACGAGCGCCGCACCGAGCTCGTGCGCCTCGCGCAGTCCTTCGTGATGCCGGCGGTGGAAGACGGCCTGCGCGCCCTGGACACCCAGGGGTGGCAACGCCTTGTCAAACAGCTACAGGTCACATGGACGTCGGCGGACAGGCTTATTGAGTTGCACGGGAACCAACTGGGCCCGGCCGTCATCGCCACGCTCCTGGACATCCAGAACACCATGACGTCAATCGGCACGTACTTCGCGACGTTTCCCGACGTCCTTGGGACCGATCCCCAAGACCTCAAGCCAAATCGTCTTGGGCAGTCGACTCTCCCCCTGCAGAGAGATCTTCTTGCTTCTGCCGCGCGGGATGTTCGCACAACCCTGGCGTCCGCTATCCAGCTCGTCCAGCAGTCCGACGGGCTTTTCGCCAAGAGAGGAGACGCCTAACATGCCGTTGCAGCCGACCCACTCGGCTGTCACGCCGCGTGCGGTGGCACGCGTCGCGCCAGCCGGCGGGCGGCTGAACGGCGGCGTTAGGGAGACCGGATGAGGCACAGAGTTTCAATGCTTCTCATCTCGGCTGCTGTCGCGTTCGCCAGCGATGTCGCTGCAGAGAGCAGGATAGTCGCGCAAGGGAGAACCGGCGCCGAGGGGGATGGCAAAGCAGACGTCGTGACGATTGTCCTTGTCAGCGGGCACGTGGCAAAGGAGGGTTGTGCCGAGGGCGACGTCCTGGTTGGGAGGTTCGCCGTCAAGGTCAGGAAACCGTCCGGTCGGACGGTCAAGACCAACCTGAATGACCTTGTTGGCAGCCCCGAGCTTCGTTTCGTCCCCGGGCCAGCTGGCATGATATTCTTTGATTTCACACACGATGGCCGACCGTGCTTCGCCGTGGCTGAGATGTCGTGTGGCAATAATGGGTTCTACCGGTTCTTCGCGCTCGCCCAAAATGGCACGGTCTCGTTGCTGTGTTTCGCGCCACCACCGAACGGTCGCCACATCTTCGGCAACAACACCATCGCCAACGACGAATCTCTCCGGGTGACCAAGGATGGCTTCGAGTGCGACACGTACAACAATGCGGACGGCGAGAGCCACACCGCGGTCTTCCGCTGGATGCCGGAGCAGGGCATCTTCATGGAAGTCGAGGAGAAGGTCTCGAAGTGAATGGACGGCTCCCTAACAGGCCGTTGCAGCCGCCCCACTCGGCTGTCACGCCGCTTGCATGCGCAACCGGCGCGCCAGCCGGCGGGCGGCTGAACGGCGGCGTTAGGCGTCGTGCCTTGGCTGGAGGAGGCGTTATGGGACGTTGGTCTGCGCCGTCCGATCCTGTTGCCGAAATCGAGCGAGAACTAGCGACCATCGCACACGAAGTCCGCCGGACAGCCAGCGTTGCCCCTATTCTCGCCTACATCCGTGGCAATCCGCTTACGATGGAGGTTGTCCGATACCACGGAATCCGGGACGAAGACATCGAGCAGTGGCACCAGGATCTCGTCCGCACCGGTGGCGCTCAGTGGGTCGGAGGGTCCTACGCGCCTGTGATCGCACTCGCGCTTCCGAACGGCCTTGACTTCATCGCGACCTCCCTCAAGTCTCGGCCACCGGATTGGGACGACTACAATGTCTGGCTCAAGATCTCGTACGATGTGCTAGCAAGTCTAGACAATCGGCGACCGCTGGCGGGCGAGTTGTTCCGGGAGGTCCATGACGACGCCTAACAGCGCGCTGGACCGGGCGGTCCGTCCTGTCACGCCCGTTGCACTGGCGCAACGGGCGCGCCAGTCCGTCCCGCCGGTCAGCGCGAGCGTTAGGCGCCACAAGAAGCCACGTTCACGAAAGGAGAACTGAGGAATGGCCAAGGCCGCATTGACCCTGCCGAACGGTACGATCGTCCAGATCGAGGGGACGGTGGAGGAGGTCCAGGCCCTGCTGGCGCACTACGGTTCCGGTGCGGTGCGCGGGCCCGGCGCAACCCCCGACAAGACCGGCACCGCCCAAGCTAGCCGGCGGTCGAACATTGGCGCAAAGCCGAAGCCTCCCGCCGAAGAAGAGAAGGCCGGCAGCACGCTGGACTTGGCGGAAATCGTGAACCTGACGAAGACCTGCGACGAAGCAGAGGAAATCGAGGCACAGATTCTCGACCGCGCGAGCCAGGTCGATCGTACCTTACTGCCGCTCTACATCGTGCATGAGCACCTTGATAATCGTACTAGCCTGTCCTCTGGCGAGATCAGTAAGGTCACAACGGATCTCGGAGTCCCCGTGTCCCAACCACACGCGTCCACGACCCTCTCCGGGACGGCATCAAAGTACGTAATCGGCGACAAGGTCCGGAGGAAGGGACAGACCGTTCGATACAAGCTGTCACGACGTGGACTCAAGTATATGAAGGCTCTGATTGGTGGCACGTCGGATGAAGACGCGAGCTGACTTCGCTAGCGAGATCGCCCAGAAGAGCCTCTCGCACGTGGACCGCGCGGTGGCTTTACTCTGGTACTACCGGCACACCCAGGAGTATGAGGAGCGTTCTGCGACGGCACTGGCAACCGATCTCCACGACGAAGGCTTCCCGAAGCCCAATGTCACTCGGCTGGCGGCTGACCTCAAGCGCAGCCGGTGCACCACACGCGGGAAGCGCCCTGGGACCTTTCAGATTGACGTTCGTCATCTCGCTGCCCTTGACGAGTCCTACTTGCCACTTCTGGGAGCCCGGAAGGTCAAGGTCACCGGGGCGATTCTGCCCAGCGAGAGCCTCACGGGAACTCGTGGCTACCTTGAGCAACTTGCTCACCAGATCAATGGTTCCTACGACGCCGGTTTCTTCGACGCCTGCGCCGTCTTGTGTCGCCGACTCATGGAGACGCTTGTCATCGAGGTCTACATCCACCAGGGACGCCCTCACGATATCCAGCAGGATGGCGTCTTCCTACCCCTCGACCGACTGCTTGCGCAGATTAAGGGTGACAAATCAGTCGCTCTTGGGCGGGCCACGCCCAAGACGATGGCTGAGGTCAAGCTCTTGGGCGACACTGCCGCCCATGATCGTACATACATCACCAAGCAAGTCGACATCGATGACGTCAAGGCGCGGTACCGCAAGCTTATTGGGGAGCTGCTTATCCTGGCAGGCGTGAAGAAGTGAGACGGGCAGGCGTGGCGTCTAACAAGCCGTTGCAGCCGGCCCACACGTCTGTCACGCCGCGTGCAGGGGCACGCGTCGCGCCAGCCGGCGGGCGGCTGAACGGCGGCGTTAGGTGTTCCTAGGGGAGGTGGCGACTGCCGATCGACGAAGCAAGTGCCAAGCAACGTCTGCCGCACATGTTGGAATGGCTTTCCAGGATACGGGCCACGGTGGAGGCCGAATTCAGCCTTGTCAAATATCAGCGTGACGACGACTTTGCCTTCATGGCGCTGTGCTTTCTTGGGAAGCAGATCGATCACTCTTACTCGCTTGAGCGCATCAGTCCGCTCAAGGATGCCGTCCTTATCGCACGTTGCATGTTCGAAGGTCTGTGCCAGCTCCTTTGGGCAAGTCACGAAATTCAGGTACGGCCGGCGCGCTGGCGCGCTTTTGCGGTCGTCGAGGATTGGAGGAACCTTCCGAAACGGCGCGCTGCAGGCTTCAACCCAACGCCTAAGATGATGCAGAAACTTGAGGACGCCCTGCACGAGGTCGAAGAACTCGTCATGACACAGAAGGCCAAGACGCAGAAAGAACGCGGGCTTCCCCTTCAGCCGGACCCGTATTTCAAGAACTGGCGAGCGGGTACTCACTTCACCACTATCTTCCTTGAGGTTGACGCGGCTGATACTGCCGAGAACTTTTACAGCCCCTATTCCGGTTGGGCACATTGGTCGCCAGACGCGTTTGGCGACCGACTCGCGAAGAATGAAGTAGGGGTGAAGTATGGGCCGCCTCAGTCCTACGAGTTTGCGGCGTCTGCCGTCGCTCTCGCAATCCAGTGCCTCCTCCAGACAGCTCACCTGGCGTTCTGTCACCTCGATCTACCGGGGAAGGGCAAGGTGGAGGCCTTACGCGACGACTTCGAGGCGTGGCATGCAGCACAGTGAGGCAGCGAGATCCACAAGGACACCTAACAGCGCGTTGCAGCCGTCCTACTCGGCTGTCACGCCGCGTGCGTGCGCACGCGTCGCGCCAGCCGGCGGGCGGCTGAACGGCGGCGTTAGGCCTTCGCTCCAGAGAGTCGTACATGGCTGAGCCACACGATCACGTCTGCCCCATCACTCTCGCTGGTACGCTCGATAACCGGATCCGACGGTGGCTTCAAAGCCCTCGCCGCCTTCTCGAGCCTTACGTGCGAGAGGGCATGGTCGCTCTCGACTTCGGTTGTGGCCCCGGGTTCTTCACTCTGGAACTCGCGCGCCTCGTCGGTTCGTCCGGTCGCGTCATCGCGGTCGACCTACAACCTGCCATGCTCGAGAGAGTCCGCGTCAAAGCTCAGGGCACCGAACTCGAACCGCGCATCACGCTTCACCAGTGCCAGCCAAATCGAATCGGCCTTTCAACGCCTGTGGACTTCGCGCTCGCGTTCTACGTGCTTCATGAACTCCCCGATCCCGCGGCACTCCTCACCGAGCTTCGGTCCCTCCTGACCTCACACGGACGGCTTTTCATCGTTGAACCGCCGTTCCACGTATCCAAGGCCGCCTTCGAAACCACGATTCAATGTGCTCATCGGGCGGGTTTCCGCCTCATCGCCCGACCTCGCATCCGCTTCAACAAGGCCGCCCTCCTCGCGGGCGGCTGATCGCCCTTCGTCAGTCTGCTCAACCCGGCGAGGCCAAATTCCGGCATGCTGCGGACTCGCTACGCTCGCCGCTGATGCCAGACGTAAGGCGGCTAGAGGCTCTTGTAGACTCGGCTTCGATGTCCGACCTTGACCAGGACAACCACGAGTTCGAGGTCGCGGACCTCGTACACGATCCGGTAGACCCCCTGTCGCACCCGGTAGCGGTCGCCTACACCAGCGAGTCTTTCGCAGCCCGGTGAACGCGGGTTTGTCGCAAGGCCTTGGATGCGAGTAACGATCTGTCGGCGGACCTTCTTCGGTTCGATCCGCTCGATCTCTTTCGCCGCAGAGGCCTTGATTCGGAGGCTATAGCTTCCCACTACGCCTCATCGACCGCAGGAAGTCCTCAAAGGCTCGCTCGGGTTCGTGTGCCCGCTGCTCAAATGCCTCTAGGTCTTCGGCGTCGTCGGCAAGGGCCGCGCGCACAGCATCATTCACCATCTCGGAAACCGAGCGGTCGCTGGAGGCAGCCTTCAGCTTCAGCGCACGATGAACGTTCGGTTCGAAGTAGACGGTCACGCGACGAGCGTCACTCATGAGGCCCAAAATAGTGCTAGAACGCTATGACGTCAAGCCGCCTAACGATATCGCGTTCAGCGGCGAGCGCAGCGAGTCCGCTGCAACGCGGGGTTAGGCGGCCTGATGCTGGCCTTTATCGCCGGCTCCCTGCGGGCACCCAGCGAGCGGCCGCATCGGCACTATCATCGGGCCGCGTATTGAATGCGATCGCAGCGCCTGGGGCAGCCTTGCGTACAGCGTTGATGACGACTTCAAATATCGCAAGGCGTTTGGGTGGCAGGCGCACGCCGGCTCCGATAACAACACAATCATAGGTCTTCGACGCCAGTTGCCTCTCTACTGCCGGCCCGGCGCTCTCATCCGGCCGGATGTAGGCAACCTCCCCTTCCCACCCCCGGTCAACGAACTGCTTGAGCGCAATCGCAATACCGGCGTGGACCTTCTCAACGGACATGCCAGGCGGCAAAGCGGGGTCCGAAAAATCCACAGTCTCCGGGTCGTAACCGAGCAGCAGAACTCGCGTCATGAGACCCTCCTCGTAGCCGGTATTATCGCACCACAGTTTGCCGAGGGCATCGAGTGTCTCCTTAGCCGCCTAACCAGCGCTTACAGGCGCTGCGTCCGGGGCCGAGATTGCTCGGAGGTTGCAGCGTGGCGCATCATCGTTCCGTGCCAGAAGCCTTTGCGGTTGTGGGCGCGCGTCTGAAGCGCAGCGTTCGGGTGCGCCCGTGTCCGCCCGACACCCGTGAGATACGACATTCCCTAGACACCACGCCTTCCTCCCTCGCCCCGCTATGCTGAGTCGAAAGCCGCTCACAGTCGCTGACCGGATCGTGGCGGTACTCCTCGCTCTCCTCTGCTGCGGCGCTGGAGTCGTGAGCATTGTGCTCGGGATCCGCCACGGCCGGGTGCTGCTCATCGTAGGCGGGCCGGCTGCGATCGTCCTGGGCCTGCTCTTCGCCCGCGCTGCGTGGATCGGCCGCCCGCTGAGCCTCCCAGGTGGCTGAGCCGCGACCTCGGCCTGCAGTCGCCGCCGCCGAGCCAAGGGACCCTCGCCGCACCGGAACCCGCCGGGACCGCAGGGGCGCTGGCCAACTGGCGAATGAAGCTGGCGGAACGCGCACGACCGGAGGGGTGCTTGGCGGATCGCGAGGTCCGGGTCGCGCAAGAGTTCAACGGTGCCGCGACATCGCGAGATCGGTGACTTCTTGGCGCGAAAGATGTGCCGAGATCTCGGAGTGCCGGAGCCTAGCGCCTAACAGGCCGTTGCAGCCGCGCCTCACGGCTGTCACGCCGCGTGCAGGGGCAGGCGTCGCGCCAGCCGGCGGGCGGCTGAACGGCGGCGTTAGACGCACCCTAATGGCGATCACCTATGGACCCTTAATCTGATTCGCCGATCATGATTTTTCAGGCTCGGCAGTTGTACGAGGCGGATATGGTCGCGGCCGCATTGGAAGAGGCCGGCATTCGGCAGATCAGAAAGGTCAAGGGCAGCAGGGCGAGTGTTCTCTATTGCATCTTCGTTTCCTCGGAGGTCGAGGCCCAGGCTCGAAGAATTGTGGGAACCATCTCTGCGGACGACGAGGCGAAAGTAGGGAAGGCACCGTCGGAGCGAGTTGGCCGCGCCAGGCCACGGTTGAGGGCGATCGCCGTAGCGGTCTTCGTCATCGTTGTAGTCGGTGGCTTCGCTTTGGTAGTCCTTGGGTGGCTACAGGCCATGCGAGGGCACTAGTGCCGGGCGGGGCAGCCGGGCGTCTGACAGGCGCTTGCAGCTGCACGCCGGCCAGCGAGTTTGTGCGGCGGCCTCGCGGGGTTCATCATCATGCCATGCCGAAGCCCGAAGGGTCAGCCGGCGTGCCACTCAAGCGCAGCGTTCGACGCCACAAGCCACACCAAGCGTCGCTGGAGGACCCATGAAGCCTCTCGCGCTCGTCTGCAACGTCGTCTCGTTCCTCTTCACGCTGCTTGTGATCGCAGGCGATGGTCCCGCCACGAAGACCGTCTACATCGTCCTCATGCTCCTCTTGCTTCTCATCCCGATCCTCACGCTCCTGGCGCTCGGCCGCCCGCAAACGTTCCGGGCAAGAGCCACCGCCGTTCTCCGTCTCGCGGCTCTGGGCAATCTCGTCCTGCTCGGGTTCGTCTGTTGGGCCCTGGTCGACCAGCACCCTCACCCGAACGAGCCGGGCTTTCTTCCGTACGCCGCCCTCATGATCCTCACGCCGATCCTCAGCGCCATCGTCCTCCTGCGCCACCCACCCACTGAACTACGGCACGGCTAGGCGGCGTTCAACCAGCGCTTGCAGCGAACGCCCACGCCCTGAGCTTCAGGGCGCCGCCGAAGCGACGCGCCGGCTCCCGAGCCGGCCGTGTGGGCTATGATCTGGGGCACACCCAGGGGGCCGAGATGCGGTTGGAGTTCACAGCGGTGTTCCAGCAGGTTCCCGAGGGCGCCATCGCCTTCGGTGAGGAGTCGCCCGGCGCGAACACCCAGGCCCGCCGCACGACAGGAGGACGTCCATGAGAAGGCTCATCGCATCTACGTTCGCGTCGCTCGACGGCATCATGCAAGCGCCCGGCGGACCGGAGGAAGACCCAACCGGCGGTTTCACCCTCGGCGGTTGGATGTTCAGATACGCGGACGAGAGCATGGACATCTCGGCAGCCGGGTTCGACGGCCACGGTCGCGAGCTGGTGCTCGGGCGCAGGACCTACGAGATCTTCGCAGCGTACTGGCCGTACCAGCCGGGCGACGATCCGGTCGCGAAGACGCTCAACGCGGCGAAGAAGTTCGTCGCGTCGCGCACGTTGACGGCGCTCGGCTGGAACAACTCGACGCTGCTGCACGGCGACGTCGTCTCGGCGATCGCCGCCCTCAAGGCCCAACCGGGCCCCGACCTGCAGATGATCGGCAGCGGCGACTTGCTGCAAACGCTCCAGGCCGCCGCGCTGATCGACGAGTACAACGTGTGGACGTTCCCAGTGGTGCTCGGGCGGGGCAAGCGTCTCTTCGGCGAGACCGCCAAGCCATCGGCGCTGCGGCTCGTTCGCTCTCAGGTTTCGACGACCGGCGTCGTGATGAGCACCTATGTGCCGGACGGCGATGTCCGGCCCGGGTCGTTCGCGAGCGCCGAGCCGAGCGAGAAGGA
Source organism: Acidobacteriota bacterium (assembly GCA_021782525.1). The sequence continues at coordinate 9,295 of JAJXUY010000018.1, forward strand.
GCGGGCCCGACGCACGAGGATGGCGGATGGGACGTGGTGATGTGAAGAGGACGGCGCGCGCTCACCACGCATGCAGGCCGACGCCGGTTCGTGGCGCGGGTCGATCCAGGTGCCGGGCGAAGGACGCGCTCGGTCGCGTGAGGTGCCGCCGCCAGAGCACGCCGTGGCGGCCGCCCGACTCGGCTGCCACGCCGCGTGGGGTGGCACGCGGCGCGCCGTGACCGCGGCCGACCCGAAGCACCGTGGGAGGAGGGACAGATGAGCACGCCGGTGCAAGATCGATCCCCCGAGGCGACCAGGCGACTGGCGCGGATCGCGGGGGCGGTCTACGTGGCGGTCGGCGTCGCGAGCGCGTTCGGCTTCTACCACGCGCCGGTGGTCCAGAGCGATCCGGCCGCGATCGCCCGCGGCCTGCTGGCGTCCGACCTGCGCTTCCGGGTCGGGGTCGTGACCGACCTGCTCTCGACCGCGCTCGCCGTGCCGCTGGCGCTGCTGCTCTACCAGCTCTTCCGGCCGGTGCAGAAGGCGCAAGCGGCGTGGATGGCCGTGCTGCTGCTGGTGGCCGTGCCGATCTCGTTCGTGGTGGCGCTCCACTACGTCGCGGCGCAGTGGCTGCTGAGCGGCGCCCCGGTCGTCGCGGCGCTCGCCGGCCCCGAGCGGCAGGCGCTCGGGATGCTCTTCCTGCGCCTGCACACCCACGGAGTGCTGGCGGTCGAGATCTTCTGGGGGCTGTGGCTGCTGCCGTTCGGTCTGCTGGTCCGGCGATCGGGGTTCCTGCCGCGCGTCCTCGGCGTGCTCCTCATCGTCGCCGGCGCGGCGTACGTCGCGCACAGCCTCGTGACGCTCCTGCTCGGCGGGCAGCGGTTCCTCCCGTTCGAGCGCCTCACCATGCTGGCCCGCGCGGCCGGCGAGTTGCCCGTCATGCTGTGGTTGCTGGTCGTGGGGGCGCGCGCGCGCGGGGCGATCTCGGAGGCGACGTGACCCGGCGGTGCGAGGGGCCGGCGTTCCTCGCCGCCACAGGCCGGTCGTGAAGCAACGCGAGGGAGGATCGAGCGAAATGTACTGCCCAAACCCAGACTGCCCAGACGTGCAAGAGTCCGGCGAGCCGGGCGAGTACCGCGACGACGTCCGGGTGTGCCCGAAGTGCGGCGCCGAGCTCGGGCCGGGGACGCCGGGGGACGAGCGTGAAGGAACCGGGACGGGTCCCGAGGGCGACGCCGAGCCGAACGGTCCGCTCGTCGCCGTCGCGGCGTTCAACTACCGCCAGGATGCGGAGCTCGCGGCCTCGTTCCTGCAGGCGAACGGCGTGGAGGCCGGCGTGTTCGGCGACGACTGCGGCGGCACCGACCCGCGGATCGGGTTCTCCTCGCGGGCGCGGGTGATGGTGCCTGAGGGGCAGGCGAGCCTCGCGGCGACGCTGCTCGACCAGGGATCCGATGCACCGGCGGAAGGGAGTGAGCCGTGCAGCTAAGCGGGGTTCCGTTTGGGACGACCGACTGGGCCGCGATCGAGCCGACGGAGCACCGGGGCGAGACGGGGACGGCGACCTGACGCACGCGGCAGTTCGGAAACGTGCGCGTCAGGATGGTCGAGTACACCCCCGGCTACCTCGCCGACCACTGGTGCGAGAAGGGGCACATCCTCCTCTGCCTCGAAGGCGGGCTGACGACGGAGCTCAAGGACGGCCGGACGTTCGTCCTCAGGCCGGGGATGAGCTCCCAGGCGTCCGACGGCCAGGAGCCGCACCGCTCCTCGACGCGGGTGGGCGCCACGCTGTTCATCGTCGATTGAACGGCCCGGCCGGAGCGGCGTCTCGTGGTGCCTCGCCGCATCGGGTCACCAGCGACGAGGGCGCGCGGACTCGGGCGCCGGCGACCGGGGGCCGGTCATCGCCTACGACCGCCTCGGGTACGACAGGGCCCCGCCGCGCACGGCGCCGCCTGTGGCCCACTTCCTCAACGAGGAGGCCGAGGTGCTGCCGCGGGCGCTGCTCGACGGGTTCGGGCGACGTCGCGGCCGCACCGGCGTGCGGGCGAGGTTCGGGGGGGGGGCCGCTCCAGGGGGCGCGCATCGAGACACGGAAAGGAAGGAACGGCGATGGACGTGGCGCGAGCTGAAACGGCAACGCTGGACTCCGGCGCCGGACAGGGACGGACACGGTCTCGCAACTCGGGCCCAACGGTGGCGGTTTTGGCGGCGCTGCTGGCTCTCACGAGCTGCGCGAGCGCGCGGGTCGTGGGCCGCGGCCCGACCCCGGGAACCACGGCGGTACGGGTCGCGGTGTTCGACGACGACGCCGACGCCAAGGCGGGACGCACGACCCGGCAAGCGATCGTGACCAGCCTGCGCGAGGGTGGCGAGGACGGGCGCACCCTCGCGGAGAGCGCCGAACCCACCTGGGTGCGGACCGACCTGCCGCCGGGTCCGTACACCGTCCGGCTGGAAGGCCGCCGCACCGCATCGGGGACGCTGCACCGTCTGGTCAGCGACAACTGGGCGAGCTTCGAGCTGAAGCCGGGCGAGACCGTGACGGTGCAGGTGATCCTCCACAGCCAGCGGGAGACCGTCCGCATGACGGTCGTTCCGCCGCCGCTCCTCGACGTGAAGGAATGACGCCGCCGCGTGGCCGCGCCGCGGCGCCTCGGCCCGGAGCCTCGCGCTCGCGGCGGCGGTGGGCGGCGGGCAACAGGGCGGGCCTGCGGTAGGGTGAAGCCATGACCAGGACGGGCGCGTGGCGAACGACGTTTGTCGCTGCCGCCACGCTCCTGTGGGGGTGACCGTGAAGAGTCTGGGAAGACGTTGCGGTGAGGCGTACCGGCCCGGCCGGCGTGCCCGGGTCGCCTGCGCCTGCACGATCCTGGCGGCGCTGCTCGCGGGGTGCGCACCGATCGAGACGAGCGCGCGGCGGACGGAGCCGCGGACGCGCCGGCCGCGCCCGGCCGACGCCCCGGTCGCGTTGCTCGACGAGCCGGTTCCGGCTCATCCGCACAAGGTCATCGGCAGTGTGCAGGCCCGTGTCTACCTGGCCGAGGGCGGCCGGGTGGCGGCGACGCGAGCAGAGATCATCGCCGCGCTGAAGAAGCAGGCGCGGGCGCTGGGTGGCGACGCCCTGCTCCCGATTGCGGTCACGCCGGACGCCGGCGGCAGCGTGGGGGCCCCGCCGGTGGGACAGGTCCGGCTCGGCAGCAGCGAGATCTGGAGCGCGCTGGTCATCGTCTGGCTGCAACCGTAGCGCCGCAGGCCCGCGGGAGGGTGATGCGATGGCGAACGCCGGCTCTCTGATCGTCTTCGAGGATGAGCGCTTCACGGTCGCGCACGAGGCGGGGTGCGCGGTGCCCGGCTACCTGATCGTCCGTCTGAAGGACGGCTCGACCTCGTACGGCGACCTCGCCCCGGAGGCGGCGCAGGCGCTCGGGACACTGCTCGCCCGCGCGGTGCGCGCGGTCGAGGCCGCGGTCGGCGCCGACCGCGTCTACGTGCTGACGTTCGCCGAGCTCGACCGGCGGCTGCACGTCCACCTCTTCCCACGGGCGCCGTGGCTGCTCGAGGCGTACCGGCGCGCCACCAGGAGCCGGGAGCGGCCGGTCAACGGCCCGGCGCTGTTCGAGTGGGCGCGGGCGACGTTCGCGGCCGGCTGTGCCCTGCCGCCCGGCGCCGGGTCCGTTGCCGAGGCGTGCGCGGCGCTGCGCGAGCGCCTGCGCGGCCGTTGACGGGCTTGGCGGCGGCGCCGGGGCCCCGCTACACTCCCGCCCCGCATGACGACCACGCTCGAGTCCGTCCCGTGGCGCTGGGTGGCGCTTTTCTTCGCCGTTGCGCTCCTCGGCGCCGCTCCGTTCAACCTCGGCCTCGCCGCGCCGTGGCTGCGCGCGAACCTGGCCGGCACGCC
>JAJXUY010000425.1 GCA_021782525.1 Acidobacteriota bacterium
GCAACCGCCCGGCCCCGGGGTGCATTTCAACCCCGCGTGGCTCCCCGCCGCCGTGTTGGCCCCTTGCGGCCATGGTAGGCCGGCGCGCCGTGTCAGACAAGCCGCGCCAGGGCGCAGTCGACGGGGCGGCGAAACTCGTCTAGGCTTGCGCCCTGCCGGAGGTGATCGATGAACGCCAGCGTTCGCTCGTGTCTGGGCCGTGGGGCGGTGGCGGCGGCGCTGTGCGCATGCGGGGCACAGCCGTCGGCCGGCAACGCCGCGGCGCGGCTCGCGGTCGCACCCGACATCAAGGCCCGCGTCGCGCAGTTCGTGCCGGAGAAGATCACGGCCGACACGTCGCGGCTGAGCGCGGGCGACCGGGCGGCGCTCGAGCACCTGGTGCGCGCGTGCCGCGTCATCGACCAGATCTTCGCGCGCCAGGCGTGGCGGGGGTACCCGGGGTTCGCGCCGCAGGTCGCCGCGCTCACCGGCCCCGACGCCGCCGCGGCGCAGGCGTACTTCCGGATCATGATGGGGCCGTGGGACCGGCTGGCGGGGTTCGCGCCGTTTCTCGGCCACGCCCCACACCCTCCCGGCGCCGGCTTCTACCCCGAGGACATGAGCAAGGCGGAGTTCGAGGCGTTCCTGGCCGCGCACCCCGGCGACCGGGCGGCGTTCACCTCGCCGCTGACCGTGATCCGCCGGCAGGGGAAGGCGCTGGTCGCGGTGCCGTACTCGACCGAGTACCACGACCTCCTCGCGAGCGCGGCGGTCGAGTTGCGCGCCGCGGCGGCGGCGACTCCCAACGCGAGCCTGCGACGGTTCCTCTCACTGCGCGCCGATGCGTTCCTTTCCGACGACTACTACCCGTCGGACCTGGCCTGGATGGAGCTCGACTCGCCGCTCGAAGTCGTGATCGGGCCGTACGAGACCTACGAGGACGGACTGTTCGGCTACAAGGCGGCGTTCGAGGCGTTCGTCTGCCTCGAGCAGCCCGAGGAGTCGGAGCAGCTGTCCCGGTACAAGACGGAGCTGCCGTTCCTCGAGAGCCGCCTGCCGATCCCGGACGAGCTCAAGAACACGAAGCGGGGGAGCGACTCGCCGATCCGCGTCGCGAACGAGCTGATCACCGCCGGCGACGCGCGCCGCGGCGTCCAGACGCTGGCGTTCAACCTCCCCAACGACGAGCGCGTGCGCGAGGCCAAGGGGTCGAAGAAGGTGCTGCTCAAGAACATGATGCGCGCCAAGTTCGACGCCATCCTGCAGCCGGTCGCGGCGCGCGTGCTCGAGCCGGCGGACGCCTCGCAGCTCGACTTCGACGCGTACTTCCACCACATCCTCTTCCACGAGCTCTCGCACGGCCTCGGGCCGGGGCGGATCAAGGTGGGCGGGCGCGACACCGAGGTCCGCCTCGAACTCAAGGAGCTGTACCCGGCGATCGAGGAGGCCAAGGCCGATGTCCTCGGGGTCTACACCCTCGCGGTCCTCGCCAACAAGGGCGTCGTCCCGCTCTCGGTCGTCGAGGCGCTGCCGTGGACCTATCTCGCGGGCCTTTTCCGTGCCGCGCGCTTCGGCACCACCGAGGCGCACGGCCTCGGCGTGGTGATCCAGACCAACTACCTCCTCGACCAGGGGGCGATCGAGGTCGCGCCGGACGGCCGCTTCCGCCCGGTATTGAAGAAGTTCGCGGGAGGGATCAAGGCGTTGGCCCACGACCTTCTGATGGTCGAGGCGCAAGGCTCGTACGACGGTGCCCGCGAGCTGGCGCAACGCTACGGGACGGTCCGGCCGCCGATGGCCAAGCTGCTGGGCTCGCTGGCCGGCGTGCCGGTGGACGTGGAGCCGGTCTTCACGATCGCGGGCGCCGCTCCGGCCGCGCACTAAACCATCGGGGCGCCGGCGGCGTCTAATCGGACGTGGAGACCGCCGCCGACCTCGCGATCGCAGCCCCCGCTCCCGCCGTCGCGGCGGCGCCGGCCGGCGCCCGCAGCGCCGAGCTCGAGCTGGTGGGCGCCGCCCGTGCCGGCGACGTCGCGGCGTTCGAGCGTCTCTACCGGGCCACGGTCGGCCGCGTGTACGGCCTCTGTCTGCGCATGACCGGGAGCGCCGCGCTCGCGGAGGAGCTGACCCAGGAGGTGTTCGTGCGGGCTTGGCGGCGGCTGGCCACGTTCCGCGGCGAGAGCGCCTTCTCCACCTGGCTCACGCGTCTGGCGGTCCACGTGGTCGTCTCGGACCGGCGGACCCGGCGGGCCCGCGACGCCCGCTTTCAGCTCGCGGCCGATCTGGAAGAGCTCGCCGGCGCGGCGCCGGCCGTGCGGCCGGGGGCGGCGCTCGACCTCGAGCGCGCGGTCGCGGCGCTGCCGCCGCAGGCGAGGCGGGTGTTCGTGCTGCACGACGTCGAGGGGTGGGGTCACGCCGAGATCGCGCAGCGGACGGGGCTCGCGGTCGGCACGTGCAAGGCCCACCTGCACCGCGCCCGCAAGCTGCTGAGGGAGGTGCTGGCGCCATGAACTGCCGTGAGTTCGAAGCTCGTCTCGACGAGTTCCTCGACGGGGAGCTGCCGGAGGAGGGACGGCGGGCCGCGGTCGAGCACCGCGACCGGTGCCCGGCGTGTCGCACGGCCGCGGCCGAGCTGTCGGCGCTGCTGCAGCGCGCCGCGGAGCTGCCGGGCGAGGTCGATTCCGGGCGCGACCTGTGGCCCGCGGTCGCGGACCGGATCGCACGGCGCCGCGGGGGGCAAAATCCGTTTCGATCGCACGGTCGTTTCCGCTGGCGCCGGGTCGGCGCGCTGGCGGCCGCGGCTGCGCTGCTCGTGGCGGCCTCCTCGGTCATCACGGCGGCGCTGCTG
>JAJXUY010000426.1 GCA_021782525.1 Acidobacteriota bacterium
CCCGCGGCGTCTTCGAGCGCCGCGAGCCGGCGCGCGACGTCGTCAACGGCTTGCGCGAGAGCCTCGAGCCTCGCCTCGACGCGAGCGAGCCGATCTTCCATGCTCCCCCCCGGGCGCCACCTGCCTGAGAAACCTGGAGCGGAGTATACGCGCCACGACGTCGGGACGCGCCCCAAACGCGAGCGCCGGCGCCGGGAGGTTCGACCCGAGGGAGGTAGGATGTCGTGGTGACCATGGACATGTGGACGTCACGGAGCCGGCCTGGCCGGCAGCTTGCGATCGCACTCCTGTGCGCCACGATGGGCGCCGTGCTGCTCGCCGCGCTGCACGGCGGCGAGGCGAGCCGCGATGCCAAGGCGGCCGGCCTGCTCGGCGTGATCCTGGTCGTCATCGGCGTCGGGGCCGGCCTGACCGCCGGAGGACAAACCGTGACCGTCGACCCGCGCGCGAGGTCGGTCACCGTGACCGACGCGCGCCTGCTCGGCGGCACGAGAACGCGGACGATCGTCGCCACCGACATCCGCGAGGTCGGGATCGGGTATCTGGGCCGCAGCTCGAACCACGTGCGAACCTATTACCTCAACCTGAAGCTGCGGGACGGCCACGACTACTCGTTGTTCGCCCCAGGCCGCTTCTACCCCGGCAGCTCCGACCGCTCGACCGTCGAGGGGTGGCGCCGCCGCCTCGCCGAGTCGCTCGCCCTCCCCACGTGAGCCGCCAACCGCCGCTCGATGGACGCGATCTCGTGACCGCGGCCAGCGCGCGGTCGCGGCCCCGGTAGGCGAGCGCCCTGATCGCCTTCTCCGGCGCCTCGTCGCGGCCGGCTCGGCGCCGTTCACGACCGCGATCGCGGCCTGCGGGCGCCCCGGTGGATCCGCTGCAGCAGCCAGGCCATGTTCTCGCCGAGGTGCTTCATGGTCTGGAGGCCCTCCTCGTCCTTCTCCACCTCGCCGATGTTCCGGCCGATTCCGATGTTCCAGTAGATCGACCCCGGGACGATCATCTGCCCGATCAGGAAGAAGTGGTTGATCGTGTCGAAGACGTGGGTCGCTCCGGCGCGGCGCACGGCGACCACCGCGGCCCCGACCTTGCGCTTGAAGAGGAAGTCGTTGGCCCGTGAGACGAACCCCGCCCGGTCGATGAGCGCCTTCATCTCTGCGGTGACGTCGCTGAAGTAGGTGGGAGACCCCAGGATGATCCCGTCGGCTTCGATCATCTTGGCGATGCACTCGTTGGCGACGTCGTTCTTGACGCTGCACCGCCGGTCCTTGTTCGCGAAGCAGTTGTAGCAGGCGCGGCAACCTTGGATCTTCTTGCCGGCGAGCTGGACCAGCTCGGTCTCGATGCCCTCGGCCTCGAGCTCCGCGAAGACGTGCTTGATCAGGATCGCCGTGTTCCCGTCCTTGCGCGCACTGCCGTTGATCGCGACGACCTTCATGCTCTCTCCCCTCCGTGAGGACTGGGCGACTCTCAGGCGAAACCGGCGATCGGGTGCGGCACGTACGGCGCCTCGAGCTGCGCCACCTCGGCGGGCGAGAGCTGCACGCCGAAAGCAGCGACCGCGGCGTCGAGGTGCTCCATCCTCGTCGCGCCCACGATCGGTGACGTCACCCCCGGCTTCTGCAGCAGCCAGGCGAGGGCGATCTGGGCGTGCGGCAGCTGGCGCGCCTTCGCCACCACGTCGAGCGCGGTGACGACCCGCTGGTCGGCCTCGGGCATCGCCGAGTAGAGCGTCTTGCCGAAGCGGTCCGTTCCCGAACGCCTCGTCTCCGTCGCCTGCGACGGGCGGGCCAGGTGGCCCCGCGCCAGCGGGCTCCACGGGATCAGCCCGACGCCCTGGTCCAGACACAGCGGCACCATCTCGCGCTCCTCCTCGCGATACAACAGGTTGTAGTGGTTCTGCATCGACACGAAGCGCGTCCAGCCGTGCTTTTCCGCGAGGTGCTGCGCCTTGGCGAACTGCCAGGCGTGCATCGACGAGGCTCCCAGGTAGCGCGCCTTCCCCATGCGAACGACGTTGTGCAGCGCCTCCATCGTCTCCTCGATCGGCGTCGCCGGGTCCCAGCGATGGATCTGGTAGAGGTCGACGTAATCGGTCCCGAGCCGCCTGAGGCTGGCGTCGATCTCGTGCAGGATCGCCTTGCGCGACAGCCCGCCGCCGTTCGGGCCAGGCCGCATCACCCCGTGCACCTTGGTGGCGACCACGACCTCCTCGCGGCGGGCGAACTCGCGCAGCGCGCGGCCGGTGATCTCCTCACTGGCCCCGAACGAGTAGACGTTGGCCGTGTCGAAGAAGTTGATGCCGAGCTCGACGGCGCGCCTGAAGAACGGCCGCGCCTCGTCCTCGGTGAGCGCCCACGGCCAGCGCATCGTCGAGCCGGCCACCGTCGCGCCGGGTTCGCCGTAGCTCATGCAGCCGAGACAGATCCGGGAGACGGTGAGACCGGTGTTCCCGAGACGGGCGTACTCCATGCTCATGACGGCCTCCTCGGCGTGGGTCGGGCTCTTGTCGGCTCGCGCGAGCCCCCGCCGTGATCTTACAACCGCTGCGGAGCCACGAAACTGCCGCGAACCGGACCGGATGGCGACAACTACGCCGGCCACGCGGAGTTCCGTGCGTCGCCATCCCGGCCGAACGATGGCGCACCTCGCCTGCGCTGACCGGCGGGACGGCCGCCCCCGCGTCCGCCATCGACGTGGTTGCGCCGCCGGCGACCCCGCTACTTTGCGGTGTCCGAGGTCTTGACACGCCCACCGCTGCGGCCGTACAACAGGGCATGACTCGGCGGCGTCTGGTCGGTGCAGGCGCGCTCGGTCTCTGGT
>JAJXUY010000427.1 GCA_021782525.1 Acidobacteriota bacterium
CGACGGTCAACACCCGCTACGGCCCGGTCGCGACCGACCACGTGCTGTTCATCGCGGCCGGCGCGTTCCACGTCGCCAAGCCGTCCGACCTGATCCCCGAGCTGCAGGGGCGCTTCCCGGTGCGGGTGCAGCTCGAAGCGCTCTCGGAGGGCGACCTCGCCCGCATCCTGACCGAGCCGAAGCACGCCATCCTCAAGCAGCACGAGGCGCTGCTCGCCGCCGAAGGGGTCGAGCTCGAGGTCACCGCGGACGCGGTCGCCGAGCTCGCGCGCATCGCCGCGGAGCTCAACCGCAGCGGCGAGAACATCGGCGCCCGCCGCCTCACCACGGTGCTCGAGCGGGTTCTCGAGGAGGTCTCGTTCACGGCGCCCGAGCGCCGGGGCAGCCACGTCACGGTCGACGCCGCCGCGGTCCGCGCGGCGCTCGCCCCGTTGCTCGCGCACGAGGACCTCGCGCGCTACGTGCTCTAGGAGCCTGTCGCGCATAGACTCCGGCTGCGGCTCGCGCTGGCATCCCGCCGGCTGCGTTGGCCTGCGCGAAATGTCCTCGACGTAGGCTACCGCTACGTCTGCGGGCATTTCGCTTGTCCGCCTTGCCAGCGGGCGCCATCGCGACCCTCGCTTTCGTCGCGATGCGCGACAGGCTCCTGGCGGCGGGCGGTTTGCTACAGTGACGGGGATGAACCATCGCCGCGCGCTCCATCTCGCGGTGGTCGCGGCGGTCGCGCTCGCGGCCGCGTGCGGGCGCAAGGCGGCGCCGCTCCCCCCGATCCTCCAGGTGCCGGAGACGACCACCGATCTCACCGCGTACCAGGACGGCAACGACGTGGTCCTCAACTGGTCGTACCCGCAGCTCACCCGGGCTGGGAACGAGCTGACCGACCTGGCGCGCGTCGAGGTGTGGCGCCTGGAGGCGCCCGCGGGGCAGGAGCAGGTCGGCGCCGGACCGGCGGGCGACGAGCTGCGGCGCCAGCTCATGCTCGGCCGCGGCAAGCTGGTCGCCAGGCTCGAGGGGGCCTCGCTCGAGGCGGCGACCCGCGGCAACGCACTCACATATCGCGAGACACTGCCGAGCTACCCCGCCGGGTCATCGCCGCCGTCGGTGTGGTTCGCGGTGCGCTCGCGGCGCAAGGACGGCACGCCGTCGGCGCTGTCGAACATCGTGGTCTGGCAGCCGCGGCCGATCCCGCCGACGCCGCTGGGGCTGACCGCCAAGCCGGAGAAGGACGGGATCACGCTCACCTGGGAGCCGGTGAAGGGCTTCACCTACGTCGTCGAGCGCCGGCCGTCCAAGGTGGCGCCGTGGACCGTGGTGTCGCCGATCGGGATCGACGCGGCGTCGTTCCTGGACGCCACTGCCACGCAGGGGCAGACCTGGTGGTACCGGGTCCGTTCCTTCCTCAACCTGGCCGCCAGCGCGCCGAGCGCCGAGCTCGAGGTCCCCTACCCGGACGTCTATCCGCCGGCGGCGGTGACCTCGCTCCTGTGCCTGCCGGAGCCCGGCCTCGTCCACCTGCGCTGGGACGCCGCGCCGGAGGGGGGGGTCCGCTACAAGATCTTCCGCCGCCAGGGGAGCGGCGGTTGGGACCACCTCGAGGAGGCGTTCACCGGGACCGAGTACACCGACACCCACCCGCCGGAGGGGGCGATCGAGTACGCGGTCAAGGCCGTGGACGCGGCCGGAAACCAGTCGGATGCCGCGTACTGCACGGCGCGGACGGGACCTTGAAGTTCGCCAAGCTGCACGGCGCGGGGAACGACTTCCTCCTCTTCGACGGCCGTGCCGAAGCCGCGCTCGAGTCCGTCTTGCCGCCGCTCGTCCCCGGCCTGTGCCACCGCCGCCTCGGCGTCGGCGCCGACGGGGTGCTGCTCGTGCTCCCGACCGGCGCCGCGTCCGCCCGCGTCGCGTACTGGAACAGCGACGGCTCCGAGGCGGCGTTCTGCGCCAACGGCACCCGCTGCGCCGCGAGCTTCATCGCCGCGCGCTGGGGGTGGCGCGAGATGGCCCTCGCGACCGGCTACGCCACGATCCCGGCGACGGTGGATGGCGACCAGGTGACGCTCCGGCTGCCGGCGCCGGACGAGGTGAGGCCGTGGCGGGAGCTGGCGGCCGGCGGCACCGCGGTGCGCGGCCGCTACCTCCGTGTCGGCGTGCCGCACCTGGTCGTGCCCGTCGACTGGGAGCGTTTCTGGCAGCACGAGCTGACGCCGCTGGCGCCGACGCTGCGCCGCCACCCCGAACTGCCGCCGGGGGGCGCCAATGTGAGCTTCGTCCGGGTGGCGGGGGCGCATGAGCTGGAGGTGCGCTCGTGGGAGCGTGGTGTCGAGGGGGAGACGCTCTCGTGCGGCTCCGGCGACGTCGCCGCCGCTCTCGTCGCGGCGGCCGCGGGGTGGGTCGAACCGCCGGTCGCGGTGCGCACCGCCTCGGGGCGGGTCCTCACGGTGGCGCCAGAGGGAGCGCCGCTGGCCTCGCCGCTGCGCCTCTCCGGTCCCACCGAGTGGGTTGCGGAGGGGACCGTTCGGGTGGAGCTGCTGGGTGCGCCGCCCGCCTCGGAGCGGCGCGGGTGGCCGGAAGGGAACGGGTGATGGCAAAGGCGGGGAGAACGGTACTGTTCCTGGTCGCGACGCTTTCGGTCGCGGCGCTGGCGGCGGCGCTCAAGTTCAGCGGGGCGCTCGCGCTCCCACCGGCCGTGCTGCTCGTGACCCGCTGGCTCGCGATCGCCGGCCTGGTCGGCTACGCCCTCAAGCGCCGCTCGCTGACCACCTGGATCCTGGTCAGCATGGTCATCGGGGCCGGGATCTGCCACGACTTCCCGGC
>JAJXUY010000428.1 GCA_021782525.1 Acidobacteriota bacterium
GATCATCAGGCAGTAGCCGCGCTCGAGCCCCCACACCCCGCCGCTGGTGCCGACGTCGAGGTAGTGGATCCCCTTCGGCGCGAGCTCCTTCGCCCGGCGGATGTCGTCGACGTAGTAGGAATTGCCGCCGTCGATGACGGTGTCCCCGGCGGCCAGCAGCGGCGCGAGCCCGGCGATCGTCGCGTCGACGACCGCGGCGGGGACCATCATCCAGACGGCGCGCGGCGGCTCGAGCTTCGCCGCCAGCTCGGCGAGCGACGCCGCCGCCACGGCACCCTCCGGCGCCAGCGCCGCCGCGGCGCCCGGCGCCACGTCGTAGACCACGCACTCGACGCCGGCGCGCAGCAGCCGCCGCACCATGTTGGCGCCCATGCGCCCGAGGCCGATCATCCCGATCTGCGTCACGTTCCCTCCCGCGCGGGCCACGTCCAGTCGCGGACCTCGGCCCGGTCGATCCCATGCTCGAACGCCTGGGCGATGCTCTCGATGATCCGACCGCGCAGCCACTCCTTGGCGTGCGCGCCCGCCGCCTGCAACCCGGGGACGCGGTCGATGACGTCGATCGCCAGGTTGAAGCGGTCCACCTGGTTGCGGATCGCCAGCTCGAGCGGGGTGTTGATGTTTCCCTTCTCCTTGTAGCCGCGCACGTGCAGGTTGTCGTGGTTGGTGCGGCGGTACGCGAGCTTGTGGATCAGCCACGGGTAGCCGTGGAAGTTGAAGATGATCGGCTTGTCGCGGGTGAACAGCGTGTCGAAGTCGTGGTCGGAGAGCCCGTGCGGGTGCTCCGAGTCGGGTTGCAGGCGGAACAGGTCGACCACGTTGACGAAACGGATCTTGAGGCGGGGAAATTGCTCGCGCAGGATCGCGACCGCGGCGAGCGACTCCATCGTCGGCACGTCGCCGGCGCTGGCCATGACCACGTCGGGCTCCTCGCCGCCGTCGGTGCTCGCCCACTCCCAGATCCCGATCCCCTTGGTGCAGTGCACGACCGCGGCGTCGATGTCGAGGTACTGCAGGTGCGGCTGCTTGTCGGCGACGATGACGTTGACGTAGTCGGTGCTGCGCAGGCAGTGGTCGGCCACGCTGAGCAGGCAGTTGGCGTCGGGGGGCAGGTAGATGCGGGTGACCCCGGCGCTCTTGTTCGTCACCACGTCGAGGAAGCCGGGGTCCTGATGCGTGAACCCGTTGTGGTCCTGACGCCACACCAGCGACGTGATGAGCAGGTTGAGCGACGCGACCGGGGCGCGCCAGCGCACCTCCGCCTTGCTCTTCTCCAGCCACTTGGCGTGCTGGTTGAACATCGAGTCGATGATGTGGACGAACGCCTCGTAGGTGGAGAAGAACCCGTGCCGGCCGGTCAGCACGTACCCTTCCAGCCACCCCTCGAGCGTGTGCTCGCTGAGCATCTCCATGACGCGGCCGTCCGCGGCCAGCTCGCCGCCGTCGGCGTCCTCCGGCCGGGACTCCGCCAGCCACGTCTTCTTGCTCGCCTCGTACACCGCCTGCAGCCGGTTCGAGGCCGTCTCGTCCGGGCCGAAGACGCGGAAGTTCGTCATGTTGGCGCGCATCGTGTCGCGCAGGAACTGGCCGAGCCGGTCGGTGGCCAGCGCGGTCGCGGCGCCGGGGCGCGGCACCGGTACGGCATAGGCGCGGAACTCCGGGAGGCGCAGCGGCCGGCGCAGCGCGCCGCCGTTCGCGTGCGGGTTGGCGCTCATCCGGCGCTCCCCCGCCGGCGCCAGCGCGCGCAGCTCCGGCGCCAGCCGCCCCTGCGCGTCGAACGCGGTCTCGGGGTGGTAGCTGCGCATCCAATCCTCGACCTGCCGCAGGTGCGCGGGGTTGGTCGCGACCTCGGCGATCGGCACCTGGTGCGCCCGCCACGAGCCCTCGACCCGGTGGCCGTCCACCTCCTTCGGCCCGGTCCACCCCTTCGGCGTGCGCAGCACGATCATCGGCCAGCGCGGCCGGAAGGCGCGGCCGCTCGCGCGCGCCTCGCGCTGCGCCGCGCGGATCTCGTCCAGGCAGCGCTCCAGCGTCGCGGCCATCGTCTGGTGCATCGCGGCCGGCTCGTCGCCCTCGACGAAGTGCGGCGTCCAGCCGTAGCCGAGGAACAGGTGCTCCAGCTCCTCGTGCGAGATGCGCGCCAGCAGCGTCGGGTTGGAGATCTTGTAGCCGTTCAGGTGCAGGATCGGCAGCACCGCCCCGTCGCGGACCGGGTTGAGGAACTTGTTGGAGTGCCACGACGTCGCCAGCGGTCCGGTCTCCGCCTCGCCGTCGCCGACCACCGCGGCGACGATCAGGTCGGGGTTGTCGAACGCGGCGCCGAACGCGTGCGAGAGGCTGTACCCCAGCTCGCCGCCCTCGTGGATCGAGCCCGGCGTCTCCGGCGTGCAGTGGCTGCCGATGCCGCCGGGGAACGAGAACTCCTTGAAGAACTTCCGCATCCCCTCGAGGTCCTGGCCCTTGTCCGGGTAGACCTCGGAGTACGTCCCCTCGAGGTAGGCGTTCGCGAGCACGGCCGGGGCGCCGTGGCCCGGCCCGGAGACGTAGAGCACGTCGAGGTCGTGCGCGCGGATCAGCCGGTTGAGGTGCACCCAGACGAACGTCTGCCCGGGGTCGGAGCCCCAGTGCCCGAGCAGGCGGGCCTTGACGTGCTCCGGCCGCAGCGGCTCGCGCAGCAGCGGGTTGGCGCGCAGGTAGAGCATGCCGGCGCACAGGTAGTTGCACGCCCGCCAGTAGGCGTCGAGCCGCTGCAGCTCCTCCCCGGGCAGCGGTGCGGGACCGGGATGCGTCCGGTTGGCGTGCTCGCTGGGGG
>JAJXUY010000429.1 GCA_021782525.1 Acidobacteriota bacterium
GCTGCGCCGGCTCGTGCACCGCGCGATCGGCTCCGCTCGCGGCCGCACCGATCCCGCGACGCGGACGTTCCAGGCGCTCCGGATCGCCACCAACCGCGAGCTCGAAGGGATCCCGCCCGCCGTCGAGCAGGCGGCCCGCCTGCTGCGCCCGGGTGGGAGGCTGGCGGTGATCGCGTTCCACTCGCTGGAGGACCGCCTGGTCAAGCGCGCCCTGCGCCGTCTCTCCGGGCGCTGCGTCTGCCCGCCGGGGAGCTTCGCCTGCAGCTGTGGCCAGGAGCGGCTGCTCGAGGTCCTCACCCCGCGCCCGCTGACACCGAGCGAGGCCGAGGTGGCGGCCAACCCCAGGGCCCGATCCGCCCGGCTGCGCGCCGCCCGGAGAGCGGGATGAGGATCGGCGGCTACCGTCCGAGCAACAGCTGGTTGCGGCGCCAGCTCGACACGAGCTGGCACCGCTGGATCGCGCTCTGCTTCGGCGGCGCCGCCGTGGTGGGCGTGGTCATGGCCGCTTTCATCGCCCCGCGTCAGACGACGGTGCGGATGCAGTACGAGATCGCACAGCTGACGCGCTCGGTCGACCACCTCGAGGTCCAGCGGCGCCGCCTACTGCTCGAGCGCGAGGCGCTCACCTCACCGGGGCTCCTCGCCTCGCAGCTCGACACCCTCGGCCTCGAGACCGTCGGCCCCGACCGCGTCGGCCGCCTGACCGCTTCCGGCGATCTCATCCTCCCCGCCCCGACACCCACCCCGGCGCGACCGGCGCCCGGAGGCCGTTGATGGTCCGGCGCGCGCGGCTGCGGTGGATCGAGTGGGGGTTGGCGGCATGGACCGCCGTCGTCGCCGGCCGCCTCGTGCAGGTGCAGCTCTTCGACCACCGCGAGTGGGAGGCCGAATCGGCGCGGCAGCGCGAGGGCACGATCGAGGTCGAGGAGCCGCGCGGCGACATCATCACCCGCGACGGCCGCTTGCTCGCCGGCAGCCTCGAGCGGGTCGCCGTCTACGCCAACCCCCGCCAGATCCCGCGCAAGGCGTGGGCGAAGGTGGCGGCCGGCCTCGCCCCGCTGGTGGCGCAGCCCGCGGCGACGATTCTGGCGGAGCTGCACGAGCACGACGGGTTCTTCTACGTCGCCAAGGGTCTCGACCCCAAGATCACGGACCCCGTGTTGCGGCTCGGCCAGCGCGGCGTCGGGACGCTGCGCACCGAGCAGCGCGTGTACCCCGACGGCTCGCTCGCCGGCCCGACGGTCGGCTTTCTCGACGCCGACGGGCGCGGCCAGGCGGGCCTCGAGGCGTTCTACGACCACACCCTGCGCGGCGTGCCCGGCGTCTACCGCGTCCTGCGCGACGGCCAGAAGCTGCCCACGGCCCTCGACCTCCGGCTCGAGACGCCGGGGCGGGCCGGGCAGTCGCTGGTGATCAGCCTCGACTGCCGCGTGCAGGAGGTCGTCGAGGAGGAGCTCGCCGCGACCCTGGCCAAGACCGGTGCCCGCGGGGCGGCGGCCGTCGTGATGGACCCGCACACCGGCGAGCTGCTCGCGCTCGGCTCGGCGCCCACGTACGACCCCGGGCGCATCGGGCAGTCCCCGCCCGACGCCCGCCACAACCGCGCCGTCGAGGACGCGCTCGAGCCCGGCTCCACGTTCAAGCCGTTCATCGTGGCCGCGGCCGTCACCGCCGGCGTGCTCAACCCGTTCGAGCTGGTCGACTGCTCGGGCGGCGGCGTGCAGATCGCCAACGCCTTCATCCGCGATCACGGCCACTTCGGCCTGCTCCCGGTGCGGGAGATCCTCGCCAAGTCCTCCAACGCCGGCGCGATCCGCATCGCGTACAGGGTCGATCCAACGCACCTCGACGAGATGATCCGGGCGTTCGGCTTCGGCGAGATCACCGGCGTGGGCCTCCCGGCCGAAACGCGCGGCCTCTATCGCGGCCCGCAGTCGTGGTCTGCGCTGTCGCGCGCCGGGCTCGCCCTCGGGCAGGAGATCAGCGCGACGACGCTCCAGCTCGCCCAGGGGTACTCGGTGATCGCCAACGGCGGCGTCCTCGTCCACCCGCGTCTCGTGCTCGAGACGCGCGACCGCGCCGGAAACTCGGTGACGCCCTCCGTGCCCGTGCCCGGGACGAGGGTGATCCCGGCGGTGCTCGCGGACCAGATCGCGACCATGCTGGAGTCGGTCGTCGAGGAGGGCACGGGCAAGGCAGCCGCGGTCCCCGGCTACCTGGTCGCCGGCAAGACCGGCACGGCGCAGCGGGCGTACCGCGGCAACTACAAGGCCGGCCGCCACGTCGCGTGGTTCGCCGGTTTCCTTCCGATGCCCGACCCCCAGGTCGTGATCGTCGTGTGCGTCGACGAGCCGAGGAGCGACTACTGGGCCGCCGACATCGCGGCGCCGGCGTTCGGCCGCATCGCCGCGCGCCTCGTGCCGCTGCTCGGCCTGGTGCCGACCGGGGGAGGCCGGGCATGACCCTCTCCCAGCTCGCGGCGGCGTGCGGGACGACGTTGCGCGGCGCGGACGCCGAGGTCCTCGGGATCGTCCACGTCGCGCAGGCGGTCCGTCCCGGCTGGGTGTTCGCGGCGCTCGCCGGCGCCAGGCGCCACGGCATCGAGTTCGCGGCCGAGGCGATCGAGCGCGGCGCGGCGGCGATCCTCTCCGACCGCGACCCCGGGCCGGCCGCGCCGTGGTTGCGCGCCGAGCGGCCCCGGCAGGCGACGGCGCTCGCGGCGTGGGCGATCGCGGGGCACCCGGAGCGCCGGCTGCGTCTGGTCGCGGTGACCGGGACGAACGGCAAAAGCACGGTCGTGGA
>JAJXUY010000430.1 GCA_021782525.1 Acidobacteriota bacterium
GACAGCCGGGCCCGCGTCCTCTCCGGCTCGTGACGCGGCCGTCTGGCTTTTGACCGACCGGCGTCCCGATCCCCGAGCAGGCCCCGGCCGCCGGCAAGAGGCACGGAGGAGACCGTGAGGACGATCATCGAGCCGTTCCGCATCAAGGTCGTCGAGCCGATCCGCATGACCACGCGCGAGGAGCGCGCCGCCCTGATCGCCGACGCGGGTTTCAACCCGTTCCGACTCAGGGCCGAGCACGTGCTGATCGACCTGCTGACCGACTCCGGCACCGGCGCGATGAGCACGCACCAGTGGGCCGGCGTGATGGAGGGCGACGAGTCGTACGCCGGCGCCCGCTCGTTCTTCCGCTTCGAGGCCGCCGTCCGCGGCATCTTCGGCCATACCCACGTCATCCCAACGCACCAGGGCCGCGCCAGCGAGCGCCTGCTCTGCCGGGCGGTGGTCAGGCGCGGCGACGTGATCCCGGGCAACACCCACTTCGACACCACCCGCGCCAACATCGAGGACGCCGGTGCCGAGGCGCGCGACATGGTGATCCCCGAGGGTCACGACCCCGAGCTCGAGCACCCGTTCAAGGGGAACATCGACCTCGCCGCGCTCGAACGCTGCCTCGCCGAGGTCGGCCCGGAGCGCGTGCCGTTCGTCCTGATCACGGTCACCAACAACTCCGGCGGCGGCCAGCCGGTCTCGATGGCCAACCTCGAGGGCGCGCGCGCCGTCTGCGACCGTTTCGGCGTGCCGCTCCTGCTCGACGCTGCCCGCTTCGCCGAGAACGCCTACTTCATCAAGCTGCGCGAGCATGGCTTCGCGGACAAGAGCCCGCGCGAGATCGCGCGCGCCATGTTCGCCCTCTCCGACGGCGCCATGATGTCGATGAAGAAGGACGCGTTCGGCAACATCGGCGGCGTCATCTCGATCAACTCGGACGTCTGGGCCGAGAAGGTCCGCACCGCGCTGATCCTCACCGAAGGGTTCATCACCTACGGCGGCCTCGCCGGGCGCGACCTCGAGGCGCTCGCGATCGGGATCGAAGAGATCCTCGACGAGGAGTACCTCAAGTACCGTATCGCCTCCACGGCCTACGTCGGGAACCACCTCGCCGCGGCCGGCGTGCCGCTGCTCAAGCCGATCGGCGGCCACGCCGTCTACTTGAACGGCCGCAAGTTCTGCGACCACATCGCGGACGAGCAACTGCCGGGGTGGGCGCTCTCGGTGGCGCTGTACGAGCACATCGGCGTGCGCGCCTGCGAGATCGGCAACGTCATGTTCGGCACCCAGGACGCGAAGACCGGCGCGTGGACGTGGCCGGCGCTCGACCTCGTCCGCCTCGCCATCCCCCGCCGCACGTACACCCAGAGCCACATGGACTACGTCGTCGAGGGGATCATCGAGCTCTACGGGCGCCGCCGCGAGATCCGCGGCCTGCGCTTCGTCGACCGCCCCGCCGTCCTTCCCCACTTCACCGCGACGTTCGAGGCGGTCTAGCGCCCTCGGCCGCGGACGCCACCTTCCCCGGGGTAGTCACAGGCTCGAGGCTGCGACCGTCGGCGGTGCCCTGGTCAGCCCTTGCGCTCGGGGAAGTTCAACCGGCGTCGGTACTCCTGCCAGCGCGGATCGGAGTTCCACGGGAACCAACGGCCGTCGTAGAAGCTCCACGGGAGAAAGATGTGCCGGTACCGGAACGCCGCCTCGAGAGCGCGGAACGCCTCCTCCTTGTTGCCCAGCATCGCATGGATCCCGAAGAGGAACGCGGCGAACTTCTCGTAGTCCTCCCGCTCCATCTCCGCAATCAGCTTGAGCGCCTCGTCCTTACGCCCCGCGGCGGCGTACGCCTCCGCAAGGCCGAACTTCCAGTCCGGGTTGACCGCGGCGAGCCTCTTCGCCGTCTCGATCGCCTGCTCGAAGCGCTTCGTGCCGTAGAGTGCGCAGGCGAGGACATACAGGGCGTCATTGTCGTTCGGGTCGATCTCGAGTGCCTTGCTCGACCACTCAATCGCCTTGGTGTTGTCACCGTGGTTGTTGTACATCCAGCCCACCCACGCTGAGAACACCGGCGTCAACGGGTCGAGCTCCGCGGCGCGCCTCAGCTCGGCGACGCCCTCGTCGGTCCGCGCGAACAGGAGCAGGTACCAGCCGTAGTGGGCGTGCGCCTCGGGGAGGCTGGGGTTCAGCTCGAGAGCCCGCTTGAACTCCCGCTCCGCCCCCGCCCAGTCCCAATCGTGGTAGGTCTTGATGGCGGCCAGTGCCAGGTGCGCCTGTGCGCTGGTCTCATCGAGCTCGAGCGCCTTGAGAGCTGCTGCGCGGGCCTTCGGAAATCCCTCGTTTGGGGGAATGGCGCCACCCGGTCCGTGGTAGAGGATCGGGTACGCAAGGGCGAGCCCGGCGTAAGGCAGCGGCTCGGCTGGGTTCTCCTGGATCGACTTCTCCAGCAGGGCAAGCCCCTTTGCATAACCCGCGGGCGTCTTCTTGTACAGGTGAAACATCGCTTTCAGGTACGCCTGGTATGTCTCGGGGTTGACCGGCTTGGCGCTCGTGAGGCGGGCCCTCTCCTCGGGCCTGAGCTGCAGCCGGATCTCCTTGGTGATCGCCGCCACGATCTCGTTCTCGAGCGACAGCACGTCGGAGAGCGCCCGCTCGTAGCTCTGCCCCCAGATCTGCGCCTCGCTCGCCGGGTCGATCAGGTGCGCGGTGACCCGCACACGGTTCCCCGAGCGCTGCACCGCCCCCGTCACCAGCACCCCCACGTTGAGCTCCTTCGCGATTTCCCGCGGCGGTTTGTCCGTCCTGGCAAAGCGC
>JAJXUY010000431.1 GCA_021782525.1 Acidobacteriota bacterium
CACCACGAGCCGGTTCATGTTCACCGAGGGCTGGTTGTAGCTGTTGAAGGATCGCCCGTCGCTGGGAACCTTGACGCCGTTGTTGACCACCACCTGCCAATCGAGAGTCAAGCCCGGAGCCGCCGCCACCTGCCAATCGAGAGTCAAGCCCGGAGCCGCCGCGGCGACCAGCGCCAACGCCCCTGCACACAACGTCAACCTGTACACGGAATGAGCTTTCATCGCGTCTCCTCCTCTCCACCGAGCTTCGATGTCGGGCCGCAACGCCGGGCATCCCCCCTGCCCGATCCCGCCCCGCGGCCGCCACGTACCGTCCGTCGCTCACGCGTCCGGGATCCGTCCGATCCCGGCCCGCGACACGCCCCGAGCAGCCCCGCCCCGGCCCCCGGGGCACCAGCCCCGAGGCGGCGACCGCGCTGGAGCGACGATGAGGCTCACGGCAACCCCCTTCCGCCTCTTCTGCGCCGATCCCGCCCGAACCCCGCGTCGGCCGCGGCCACCTCCCTTGGGGCCGTGCCACGAGCCGAGCGTCGTTCGTCGGTGGCAGGCCGGGCGAGATCCAGCAAACTAGTTTTATTGTTCTTGACGTAATTGTGACGTTCGACGAGTTGTGTGTCAATAGGGTCAAGCTAACCAGGCCCCGGAGAGACCGTGGTTCGTGGTTGGTGGATCGAAGAGACAGGGGCCCGGAGTCCGGGGAGATCGTGGTTCGTGGATCGTGGTTCGCGACGACGGAAACGCGGGCAGGCGGAGGATCCGCGCGGCCTGACGCCCCTGCCCCGAAGGCCTCGCGCCACCCGCGAGAGAGCCGCAACTCGGCTCCTGCCTTCCGGCACCTGGCACTGAGGAGGCGTGACCGGTGACCGGCCAAAGTAGGGGCCCGTCGTCAGTGCCGCTGTGTCAGGGAGGTTGCCCACTCCATCGCCAGCACCAGCGCGACGCGGTCGCAGAAGAAGGTGCGATGGTGGGGGCCAGGTATCTGTGACGGTACGTATGCGACCGCAGGCGCCCGGGCGCTCAGTGGGCCGTTGCCGCCGCGGCGATGGCCGTCATCAGTGCTGCGAGCACCAGGGCCTCGGCCACGAGAACGAGCGTGCGGCGGCGCAGCAAGGAAATCAGACGGGGGTCGCTCACACGCTCGATGCCGCTGTCCATGTCGCGTGCGCCGCACGCGGCGAGAAGCGCTCACGTGTGGACGCCGGCCTGAAGCGCGCCCAGCGCGCCGCTGAAGAACAGCACGAACACCACCAGAAGCCACAGGTGCGAGCGGGCCGCCAGGTTCAGCGCGACGACGGCCAGGGCGCCAAGGGTGCCAACGATGCCAAAAACGAGCCGGCGCCTCCGGCCCCGCGGCCCGATGTTGGCCAGCTCTGGCGTCCGACTCTCCACACGCCATGCAACAGTCAGGGCCTCTGGCATGTTCCCCGGGTCAACTCCGATGGGCACATCCAGAGTGGTGAAGGCCTCGACCCTCGAGAGCGCGAGGCTCATTGCGGCCGCGCCGGAACGACCGGGGTCCGGGCACCAGGCTCCGCAGAGACCGTGTCTCGCGGTTCGCCAGGACAGACGGTCAGCCGGGAAACGGCAGCCAGCCCGGCCGCGGCCCCCCCGCACGAATTGCGGTCCGCTATCGGCAGCGCCCCTAGCGATATGCGAACAGCATCGCGTAGATGATCCACACCACGATGAGGAACCCCGTGATCAACGCCGCCCACCCGAAGATCTTCACCGCCCGGATCACGACCGGCTGGTACGCCTCCTCGAGGTGCTCCTCGAGCTTGCCCTCGGCCACCAGGCGCTCATACTCCGCCGGCTTGTCGCGCTTCAACTCGTCCACGGGCATCCGGCCGGTGAACACCACGATGTCCATCGGGAACTTCTCCGGCCGCAGGTGCGTGTTGAAGAAGTGTACGGTGAAGATGAAGCCGACGGCAAGCAGCGCCTCGTCGCTGTGGATGATGGTGGCGATGTTGATCAGCCATCCGGGGAGGATCCGGGTGAACAGCTCCGGGAACCACAGCATCATGCCGGTCGAGCCGATGACGAAGATCCCCCAGAACACCGCGAAGTAGTCGAACTTCTCCCAGTACGTCCAGCGGCCGAAGTTCGGCCGCTCCCCGAGGCCGAGGAACCACTTGATCGAGCCCCACGCCTCCCTCGCGTCCTTGGCCGTCGGCAGCATCGAGTCGGGACCGAGCAGCATCTGCTTCCACGACACGCCCGAGCGCCGCTTGCGCCGCACCAGGTCCACGATGTGCGTGACGAAGATGGCGATCATCAGGGTGGCGGCGGCGCGGTGGATGTTCCCCGTGGTTTCGAACCCGCCGAGCAGGTGCGAGAGCGTCGAGGCCCACGCGGTGTAGGAGAACTTCAGCGACAGGCCGGTCGTCGCGAGCGTCAGGAAGCTGATGATCATCGCGATGTGCAGGCCCCGGTTGAGGCGCGAGAAGCGGACGAACTGCGGCGCCTTGGGGTCTTCCTCGACGACCTCGCGGCGGTGCTGCCGGCGCATCTGGAGGGCGCGCGGCAGCCAGAGCAGCGTGTGCAACCCGCTGACGAAGAACGTGCCGACCAGCAGCCCGGTCATCAGCCAGAACGTCCAGAACAGCAACGGGTACTTGACCGGGTCGTGGTGGGTGGCGTGGGTGAGGTAGCCGGCGAACCGCCGCGTCGCCCCGGGGTGGCACTTCTGGCAGGTCGCGACCACGTGCTGCGGCGACAGGTGCGAGCGCGGGTCGGACGGCGGCAGGATGTCGTGCGAGCCGTGGCAGTCGTAGCACTTCGCCGTCTTGCCGAAG
>JAJXUY010000432.1 GCA_021782525.1 Acidobacteriota bacterium
CCTCCGTCCCGCCGAGCACGATCGGGAAGCTGCCGAGGGCGTTGACCGCGTACGCGACGCCGACGCCGCCGCAGGCACGGGAGAGCTGCTCGACCACGACGCACATGTCGAGGACGCCGGCCCCCTGGCCGCCGTACTCGGCGGGGACCCAGATCCCCATCAGCTCGTACTTCTTGAGCGCCTCGATCACGCTCCACGGGTACTCGCCGGTGCGGTCGAGCTCGGCGGCCACCGGCCGCACGTACTTCTCCGCCACCTCGCGGGCCTTCTCCTGGTACTCCTGAGTTTTCGCGCCGAGCAACTCCTTCATGTTCGCCCCCTTGTGTCCGCGGGATTCTACACCGCGGCCAGGCGCCCGCCGCCCGGAAGCGTGCGAGAATCTCGCCGCCGTGTTCTCGCGCCGCGTCCCCTCCGATCTCGCCCCCAACCGCATCGCCGGCGCGCGGGCGGCGGCCGCGCCGCGCTTCGACCTCACGGTGTCCAACCCGACGGCGTGCGGCATCGCCTACCCCGACGGCCTCCTCGGCGCCCTCGCCGACCGCGCCGGCCTGGCGTACCGGCCGCACCCCCGCGGCCTGGAGTCGGCGCGCCGCGCAGCCGCCGCCGAGTACCGGCCGTTCGGGGTCGAGGTGGACCCGGAGCGCGTCGTGCTCACCGCCTCGACGAGCGAGGCGTACGCGTTCCTGTTCAAGCTGCTGGCCGACCCGGGCGAGGCTGTCCTGGTGCCGTCACCGTCGTACCCGCTGTTCGAGCACCTCGCCCGCGCCGAGGGGGTGGAGGCGATCCCGTACCACCTGCACCCCGAACTCGGCTGGCGCCCCGACCTCGGCGAGGTTGCGGCGGCGCCGGAGCGGGTGCGCGCCGCCGTGGTGGTGCACCCCAACAACCCGACCGGCTCGTTCGTCCACCCCGACGACGCGGCGGGGCTCGAGCGGGTCGCCGCCGCGCGCGGCTGGGCCGTGATCGCCGACGAGGTGTTCCTCGACTACCCACTCGACGGCGGGCCGGGCGCCGGCGCGACGTTCGCCACCGCCGGGGACGCGCTCACGTTCACGCTCGGCGGCCTCTCCAAGAGCGTCGGCCTCCCTCAGCTCAAGCTGGGTTGGATCGTCGCGGGCGGCCCGGATCACCTCACCCGGCCGGCGCTCGAGCGCCTCGAGTTCATCGCCGACACGTTCCTCTCGGTGGGCACGCCGGTGCAGCTCGCGCTCCCGGCACTGCTGCGCGAGGCGGCGCCGGTGCGCGCGGCGATCCTCGCCCGCGCCCGCGCCAACCTGGCCGAGCTGCGGCGGGCGGCCGCCGCGGTGCCCGAGGTGAGCGTCCTGCCCGCCGGCGGCGGCTGGAGCGCGGTGCTGCGCGTGCCGGACGTGGTCGGCGAGGAGGAGTTGACGCTCGAGCTGCTCGAGCGTGACGGCGTCGCGGTGCAGCCCGGCTACTTCTTCGACTTTCCGGCGGCCGGGGTGCTGGTCGTCAGCCTCCTCCCCGAGCTGGCGGCGCTCGCCGAGGGGGCGCGCCGGCTGTTCGCCAGGGTGCGGGCTCACATCACCCGCTGAGCCCCGGTTACGGCCGCGGCTGGACCTCGTCGAGGAGCTGGAGGAACCGATCGTAGGGTAGCGCCTGCCAGCTCTCGGCGCTGACCGCCCCTTCGCTGCGCGAGATGAGCGAGACGCGATGGGCGGTCTCCACGTCGGGGGCATCGTAGATGTCCATGAAGTCGTACGGACCGAGGATCGCGTAGTGCGCGATCCACCGTACGTCCGGACAGAGGACATGGACCTTCTTGAGCCAGTCCTTCCCCATCGCGCGGCGGCCCTGTGCGTCGTGCACGCTCTCCGGACGCAACCGCGTCATCAGCACGAACGTCGGCATCGCTCACCTCCCCGGGTCGTGCTCACAATTTCGGGCCGCGGCGGGGACGGCGCAAGCGGGCGGGGCGGGCCCGGCTGGTAAGCTGGCCCGGAGGGCGGGAGCCGTGATGCCAGACGAGGCGGCCGGGCCGGGAGGCGGCGGGGCGGGAGGCGGCGGGGTCCACGTCGCCCTCGTCAACCCGGAGATCGCCTGGAACACCGGCAACGCGGGCCGGACGTGCCTGGCCGCCGGCGCGCAGCTCCACCTCGTGCGCCCGCTCGGCTTCTCCCTCGACGAGCGCGAGGTACACCGCGCCGGGGTGGACTACTGGCCCAGGGTGCGGCCCGTGGTGTGGGACGACCTGGCCGCGTTCGAGGCGGCGCTCCCCGCCCTCGGCGAGCCGTTCTTCTTCTCCGCCGAGGCGCCGCGCGAGCTGTGGGACGTCACCTTCCCGCCCGAGGTGGTCCTCGTCTTCGGCCGCGAGAGCGGCGGCCTCCCCGACGACGTGCGCGCGCGCCACGCCGATCGGATGGTCTGCATCCCGATGGCGGACACGAAGATGCGTTCGCTCAACGTGTCCACCGCGGTCGCGATCGTCCTCTACGAGGTGCTGCGCCAGCACCGGTCGCGAGCGCGCTGAGCGGCCGGCGCCGCCGCGCTCACGCCGGGCGCGGCCGTGCCGTCGCCCGCGCCAGGAAGGTGTTGGCGGCGACTCGGCCGGTGAGCATGCCGGCCGCGCCCGCGACCGCGCCGACGAGGTCGAACGCGGCGATCCCGGCCGCCGTCACCGCGACCAGCCCGCCGACCTCGATCGCCGTGGCCCAGCTGATCGGCGCGGTGCGGCGCGCGTGCACGAGTCGCGAGCGCTGGAACGAGAGCAGCACCTCGAGCGCCGGCATCAGGCAGAGGATGCGCAGCGGCCACAGGCCCGAGCGCGTCAGCTCCG
>JAJXUY010000433.1 GCA_021782525.1 Acidobacteriota bacterium
CAAGAAAACCACCAGCGCCGGGGTGACGCCGTGACCCACGCGCTCGCCCTGGTGGCCTCCCACGCCGCCGTCTTCGTCGCCGGCTTCATGCTCGGCCGCCGCCTCGGCTGGGGCGAGGCCCTCGCGCTCGTCCGCCGGCTCACCGGGAGGCGCCGCTCGTGACCCGCGAGGCCCCAGGCTGGGACCGGCTCGGCCGACGCAAGCCACAACTGCGGCTGCGCGGGCGTGGTCGCTGGCTGCGCGACGCCCTGCGACTCCTCGTTCTCCTCCGCACCGGCCGCTGGAGCGTCGCCGAGCTTGCCGCCGAGCTGGGGCTGCACCGCCGCTCCGTACACCGCATGCTCCAGCAATTCGCCCGCGTCGGCATCGAGCTGGAGCGGCACCCCGAGGGGAAGGAAGTCTTCTGGCGCGTGGATGGCGAAGCGCTGCGCCGGCTTCTCGGGCTCTGAACCCCGAGCGGCGGAACAAGTTGACAAGTTCCGGCGTATCGCGTAGCCTGCTAGCGCTGGCCACCGGACGACCGGAGCGGCAACAGGACGCGCTGTTTCGCGCTCGTTGCGAGGCTCCACATGGCCGGTGGTGGCATCCCCCCGCTAGACCCTTTCGAACGCCGTCGCCTTCTGCTTGAGGCCGACGTCGACGAGAAGACTTGGCGTAGATTTTCGCTTGGCGCGAACGTTCGGCCGAGCTCGCGACGCAGGATTCTGAGAGCGTTGGCGACGCTCGGCTTGCCGACTCCCACCTTCCAAAACTCGAACGCCCCCGGCCAGGGGGGCGCTCGGCACAGCCGCGGAGGCGCTCGTGCCGCCGCCGCTCGTTAGCCAGTCTAGCACGAGCGCGGGCCGCCGGAGCGACGCGTGACCCGCTCCGACTTCCTCGGCCGCCTGGCCGACGTCCGCGCCCGCAACGAGACGCAGGCCGAGGCGCGCTGCCCCGCTCACGAAGACGGCCGGCGCTCGCTTTCGGTTGGCGCGGGCGAGGACGGCCGGATCCTGCTCCATTGCCACGCGGGATGCGAGCCCGCCGCGATCGTCTCCGCGCTCGGGCTCTCGCTGCGCGACCTCATGCCGGA
This sequence comes from Acidobacteriota bacterium, assembly GCA_021782525.1. The sequence goes on from JAJXUY010000433.1 coordinate 1,073, forward strand.
GCGGCCGACGATGCCGAGCGGCAACGGCCGCGGGCGCATCATCGCCACCTACGACTACCGCGACGAGACGGGCGCACTGATCTCTCAGGCGATCCGATTCGAGCCGAAGGGCTTCTCGCAGCGGCACCGCGCGAGTCCCGGGTGTCACCCCGACAAGAACCCTGACCGCGAGGGGTGGTGCTGGACCATCAAGGGACTTCCCCGCGTCGTCTACCGGCTGCCCAAGGTGCGCGCTGCCATCGAGGCGGGGCGCGACATCTTCGTGGTCGAGGGCGAGAAAGACTCTGACAACCTCGGGGAGCTGGGGCTCGTCGCGACCTGCAACGCCATGGGCGCGGGGAAATGGGAGCAGGCACACACCGACTGCTTGCGCGGCGCCGCGAACGTCTACGTCATCCCCGACAAGGATGCGCCCGGGCGCAAGCACGCCGCGGCCGTCGCTGCTTCTCTGCACGCCGCCGGGATCTTCGTCGCGATCGTCGAGCTGCCGGGCGCCGGCAAAGACGCGAGCGACTGGATCGCGACGGGCGGGACGCGGGCCGAGTTGGAGCGGCTCGCAGCAGCAGCGGCTGAGTGGACGCCAAGCGCGGCCGACTTGCCTCCCGGTGCTACCGACCTGGCCCACGATGCACCGGCTGCCGTTGTCGGCGAGGGTGTCACCGAGTCGACCCTGGCCGAGCGGTTGATCGCGTCCTACGGATCGGACCTCCTGTTCTGTGGGCCGTGGCGGAAGTGGCTCATCTACCGCGGCGGCCGGTGGGAGGAGTGCCCGACGCCCGCGCCAGTGCAGCAGAGGACGATCCGGCTCATCCGGGAGGCACGCGCACAGGCGGCGCGTGGGAGCGGGGCCGAGGCGCAGGCCGCGGTCAAGGCGCTCTTCGCCGCCGAGAAGCGCTCGGTCCGGGATTCGATCGTGGCCCTGGCGGCGCACGAGGCCGCCGTTCAGGCCGCGCCTGGCGAGTTTGACCGCGATCCCCTTCTGCTGAACGTGCTCAACGGCACAGTCGATCTCCGCACCGGAGAACGCCGGGAGCACCAGCGGGCGGACAGGCTCACGAAGATGGCGCCGGTGGCCTACGATCGCGCCGCGGCGGCGCCCGCCTGGCAAGCGTTCCTCGAGCGCATCTTCGCCGGCAACCCGGAGATGCTCGCCTTCATCCAGAGGGCGATCGGGTACTCCCTCACCGCCGACACGGGCGAGCAGTGCCTCTTCATCTGCTGGGGTGCCGGGGCCAACGGCAAGAGCACGCTGCTGGAGGCGCTCCGGTTCGTGCTGGGCGACTACGCCCGGGCCGCGCCCCTCGACCTGTTCGTGGCATCGAAGGGCGACCGTCACCCCACCGAGCTCGCGACCCTCGCGGGCGTGAGGTTCGCGCCGTGCGTGGAGACCCGCGAAGGCGCACGCCTGAACGAGACGCTGTTGAAGCAGCTCACGGGTAGCGACACTGTGCAGGCTCGGCGCATGCGGGAGGACTTCTGGGAGTTCCAGCCGGTCGCCAAGCTCTGGCTCGGGACGAACCATCGGCCGACGATCCGCGGTACCGATACCGCGATCTGGCGGCGCGTGCGCCTCATCCCCTTCACCGTGACGATCCCGCCCGAGGAGCGGGACCGGGAACTGCCGGCGAAGCTCCGCGCAGAGGCGCCAGGCATCCTGCGCTGGGCCGTCGAGGGGTGCCTCGCGTGGCAGCGGGAGGGCCTCCGTCCGCCGGCAGACG
>JAJXUY010000434.1 GCA_021782525.1 Acidobacteriota bacterium
TGAGCTTGGCCAGCGCCTCGTGGGTGAGGCGGTCGCCCTCGTGCTCGACCTCCTTGAGCTTCTCGACCTTCGTTTTCAGGTTCGTCGGGTCGTCGAGGATGTCGCGGAACAACTGCGTCCCGCGCACGATGTTGGCCGACGCGCTGTCGAACAGCTTGAGGAAGTCCACCTTCTTGGGCAGGAACCAGCGCATCATGACCCCCGGGTGCCGGACGGCACCGGCGGATTATAGACCCTCGGCGGCCGGCGCCGGGCCGAGCGAGCAAAACCGCGCAACGTTGGTACAATGCGTGCAGCACGGAGGGGATCGGCAGGTGGAGGCGGGCGAGGATCCCAGGGTTGTCGAGGCGTTGGCCGAGCTGCAGCTCTACCTCTCCGACGCGATCGCGCCGCTGGTCGCGACCGACTCGATCGCGACCGTGCTCACCGTTCCTCCCTCGCGGGTGGCACAGGAGGTCCTGTCGTGGACCGCCAGCCAGCACCGGCGCCTCGGCGGCAGCGTGCCGATCTCCGACTACCTCTACCACGCCGTGCGCAAGCTGTACGTGATGGGCGAGCTGAACCTCGTGCCGAAGACGGCGATGGCCGCCTTCCTCGAGTCCCTGAACGCGTACATGCTCGAGTTCTGTCCCGACGAGGACCGCGAGCTCCTGCGCCAGAACCTCACAAGCCTCGGCGAGGTGCGGTCCGACCTCGCCGCCCCCGTCCTCGGTGCACAGGGCGTCCAGGGCGGCGACGTGGCCGCTGCACTGCAGGATCGTTCCGGCGGGGCCAAGGTCACGATCAGCGCCGAGCGCCGCTTCGCCCAGCTCGTCGAGCGTCTGGCACGGTTGCCGTTGCCGGCGCCGGCGGCGACCGAAGGCTCCGGCGGCGGGCGCGGCGACGTCGCCTCGCAGCTGCTCTCCGTCGCCGCCAGGAACTCCACCGACGCGGAGCAGTTCCAGCAGTACAAGGAGAACCTGCGCGGCGCCGGCCTGGGATCGACGATGGAAGAGGTGTTCCGTTCGCTGAGCCGACGCCTGCCCGGGTGGGTGCTGCCCGAGGTTCCGGGTGGGGTGGGCAGGACCGCCGTGCCGACGACCAAGACCGCGCAGGCGATGGAGCGCATGGTCACGCTCGAGCAGGACCCGCACGAGGCGGCGCACCGCTTTCAGGAGCTGGTGCAGGCGGCGATCGAGCAGCACAACGAGGGGTTCGTGGCGCGGGCGGTCACGATGCTCGAGCTTGCTGGCGCCCTGGTCGCCGAGAAGAAGGTGGACCCCGCGTACGTCCAGTCGTTCCGCGAGCAGGCGCACGAGAAGCTCGACCAGCAGCGACTGCGCGAGCTGGCGGAAGACCCCGGCTCGTACCCGCTTCTGCGCCGCGTGCTCGCGTTCTTCCCGGCCCTGCAGCCGGACGGCCTGCTGCGCGCGCTGCAGACCGAGGAGAGGCGTGACCACCGCCGCCTGCTGCTGGAGCTGCTCGAGGTCCACGGCGCCCCGGCGCGCGCCCTGGCCGCCGAGCGCCTGACCACGTCGATCGCCGGTTTCGGCGACCGCGACGCCCACTTCCAGAGGAACCTGCTGCACATCCTGCGCCGCATTCCGCGCCCGGACGACGTCGCGGCCGACACCGAGCTCCAGACCGCCGCCCAGCTCTCTGCGATCGGCCACCCGGCGCTGCTGGCCAAGGAGGCGATCGCCTACCTCGGCCAGAGCAGGAACGAACGGGCGGAGCGGGCGCTGATCGGCCGGGTCGCCGAGTACGAGGCGGCGCTCGCCCGCCCCGCGGCGCCCGGGGACGACCGGTCGGACCTGGTCGTGATGCTCGACCGTGCCGTGTTCGCGCTGGCGCGCCTCGGCACGCCCACTGCGGTCCGAGCCGTGGTCCACCACGGCCTCAAACGCCTGCCGCAACTGGGGCACACCACGGCGCGGCTCACCGCGCTCGCCGGCCTCGATCTCTCCGCCGACGCGGAGACCGTCAACCAGCTGGTCGAGGCGATCCGGGAGGAGCTCCCGCACCGCATCTTCGGCTTCACCCTTAAGAAGGACGCGAGCGTGCTGCTGGCGCTCATCGAGGCGGTCTCGTCGACGCCCGCGCCGGCGGTCAAGAACGTCCTCGCCGACATCGTGCAGCGCTTCCCCGGCGAGGCGTTCACCCAGGCGGCTGCCAAGGCGCTGGCGGGCACCGAGCTACCGGCTCCGCAGCAGCAGCAGGCGCCGCCGCCGGCCGCGGGGGCCAGCCTGTCCGGGGACCTCGAGCTGTTCGGGCTGCCCACGCTGCTGCAGAACCTGTCGCAGTCCGGGACGTCGGGGACGCTCACGATCACCGACCCGGTCGGCGAGGAGCTCGCCACGGTCGAGTTGGAGGGCGGGAAGTTCCGCGCCTGCCGGGCGGGTCACCTGCACGACGAGGTGGCGCTGTTCCAGCTGATCGAGCGGCCGACGCCGGCGTCGTTCAGCTTCCTCAGCCGCGTCGAGCCGGCGCCGTCCGCCGACCCCGGGCGCCTGCGCGACCTCGTCCCGCTCTTCTTCGAGGGGACGCGACGCTACGACGAGTTCCAGCAGGCGGCCGCCCTCGTCCCCGATTATGCCTGCCTGCGTGGCACCCCGACGAGGCCGACACCGCCTCCGGAGGAGGACGACCGCGCTCTGCTCAAGACGGTCTGGCAACGGGCAAGCTCGGGTGCGGCGGCGCTCGAGTGCGAGGCGGGCTTGCCGGTCGACTCGTTCCGGGTGCGCCGGATGCTGGCGCACTGGGTCGAGGAAGGCTCGCTCGAGCCGAGGTAGCGCCCGGCGCCGCCGT
>JAJXUY010000435.1 GCA_021782525.1 Acidobacteriota bacterium
GTACACGACCCACGGCTGGCGCCCGACCTCGGCCGCCACCCAGCCGAGCTGGTTGGCCGCGATCGGGCCGAGCACCGCAAATACGAGCGTCCACAGCAGCCAGCGAGCCTGGAACAGCGTCCCGCGCCAGCGCTTGACCAGCGCGACGGCCATCAACCCGGCGAAGAGGAAACCGAGCCCCACCATCGCGTGGTACGCCTGGAACGGGAGCGGCACCGGCGGCCAGTCGGCGCTCGCCACCCGGTCGAGACCCGCGACCGGCTTGTTCCAGTCGCCGTAGACGAGGTACGACAGCAGGCCCGGGACCGCGATCTCCCCGCGCACCCGCCGCGCCGCGGTGTCGGGGAAGCCGACGACGGTCAGCCGCGTGCCCCCCGGCGCGGTCGTGTACAGCCCCTCGAACGCCGCCAGCTTCGCGGGTTGTGTGGTGGCGAGCGTGCGCGCCTGCGAGTCGCCGGAGATCACCTCCGCGACCGAGGCCGCCGCCGCGACGAGGAGCGCGATCGTCACGCTGCGGCGCGCGAACTCGAGATGGCGGCCCCGCAGCAGGTAGAACGCCGAGACGCTGAGCACCACGAACGCCCCGACGATCACGGCGCCGAGCAGGACGTGCACCAGCCGCTCCACGCTCGAGGGGTTGAATACCATCGCCCAGAAGTCTGTGATCTCGGCGCGGGCCGCGGCGCCGGTCCCGACGATGTGGAAGCCGGCCGGCGTCTGCTGCCACGAGTTCGCGACCACGATCCAGAGCGCCGAGAAGATCGAGCCGAGCGCCACCATCACCGTGGCGAAGAAGTGCATCCCCGGCGACACCCGGTCCCAGCCGAACACCAGCACCGCGAGGAACCCCGACTCGAGGAAGAACGCGAAGATCCCCTCGGCGGCGAGCGCCGAGCCGAAGACGTCGCCGACGAAGCGGGAGTACGTCGCCCAATTGGTGCCGAACTGGAACTCCATCACGATCCCGGTCGCCACGCCCATCGCGAAGTTGACCGCGAAGATCCGGGTCCAGAACCGCGCCATCGCCTCGTACTGGATGTCCCGCGTCTTCAGGTACAGCCCCTCCATCACGACCAGCAGCAGCCCGAGCCCGATCGTGATCGGCGGAAACAGGTAGTGGAACATCAGGGTGAAGGCGAACTGCAGCCGCGCGAGGAGGACCGCATCCATGGTCGTTGGCACCTCCGCTCGCTTGAGCATAGGCAGCACAAGCTCGTGGTGCAACCGGCACGCCGCGGGCGGAGCGGAGATCTCCAGGAATGGTCCGGCCGCTCGCCTCCTTACCAGGGGCGGCGGTTGCGTTACCATCGACGCCGAACGGAGCCAACCATGAGTCACGCCAGCAAGCCGAAGGGCACGATCGCGATTCTCACCGGCGGCGGCGACGTCCCCGGCCTGAACCCCGCGATCCGGGCGCTCACCGTGCGCGCGCTGCGCGACGGCTACCGGGTGCTGGGGATCCGGCGCGGCTGGGCGGGGCTCGTCGAGCTCGAGCGCGACAAGGAAAAGCCCCACGACGAGCACGTGATCGAGCTCTCCGAGGAGGTCGTGAACAAGGTCGGACGCACCGGCGGGACGTTCCTCCACACCTCGCGCACCAACCCGTCGAAGGTGGCTCAGGCGCAGCTGCCGCCGCACCTCAAGACCACGTACCCGGGCGACGTCGTGGACGTCACTCCCGACGTGCTCGCCAACCTCGAGTGGCTGGGGATCGACACCCTCATCCCGATCGGCGGCGACGACACGCTGTCGTACGGCGTGCGCCTGCACAAGGAGGGGGTGCGGGTCATCGCCATCCCCAAGACGATGGACAACGACGTCCCCGGCACCGACTACTGCATCGGCTTCTCGACCTGTGTGACCCGCACGATCGAGATGACCCACGACCTGCGCACCTCCGCCGGGAGCCACGAGCGCTTCCTCGTCATCGAGGTGTTCGGCCGCTACGCGGGGTTCACCGCGCTGCTCCCCACGATGGCGGGCGCCGCCAACCGCTGCGTCATCCCCGAGCACGTGTTCGACATCGAGCGCCTGTGCGAGCTGCTCACCGCCGACCGCCACACCAACCCCTCCAAGTACAGCGTCGTCCTCGTCTCCGAGGGCGCGACGTTCAAGGGCATGGACGAGATGGTGTTCGAGGACCACGAGACCGACGCGTTCGGGCACAAGAAGCTCGGCGGCATCGGCGACCGCGTCTCGCGCGTGCTCCGCGACCTCTCGCCGAGGTTCAACGACGGGCGGCGCATCAACGTGATCAACCAGCGCCTCGGCTACCTCGTGCGCTGCGGCAACCCCGACGCGCTCGACTCGATCGTGCCGATGGCGTTCGGCAACCTCGCGATGGACCTCGTCCTCGACGGCGTCGCCGGGCGCCTCGTCAACGTCCGCAACGGGCGCTACGACAACGTCCCGATCGACGTCGTCACCAGCCACAAGAAAACGGTGGACGTGCGCAAGTTCTACAACACCGACCGGCTGCGCCCGATCTACGAACGCTTCGAGACGAAGCCGCTGTTCATCATGACCAGCGATTACTGAAGAGGCGTGGCCGGTAGCCGGTGGCCGGGGGCCGGAAGAGACCGGGGCCCGTGGTCCGAAGAGACGAAGACGGGGCCGGGGACCGGGGGCCGGCAAAGACAGGGGTCAGGAAAGACCGGGGGTCGTGGGTCGTGGATCGTGGGTCGCGGTGAAGGGAGCAAGTCGATGGAAACGAGCTGGGACCTGAAGACGGATGAGACGCGGGCGAAGGCGCCGGCGATGCGTGCCTTGCCCGCTAC
>JAJXUY010000436.1 GCA_021782525.1 Acidobacteriota bacterium
GACTACGACGCCGACGAAATGGAGCAACAACTTCTTCGCGAACCTGTTCGGCTACGAGTGGGAGCTGACCAAGAGCCCGGCCGGCGCGCAGCAGTGGACCCCGAAGGGCGGGGCGGGCGCCGGCACGGTGCCGTACGCGCACGACCCGGCCAAGCGGCGCGCCCCGGCGATGCTGACGACCGACCTCGCCCTGCGCTTCGACCCGGCGTACGAGAAGATCTCGCGGCGCTTCTACGAGCATCCGGACCAGTTCGCCGACGCGTTCGCCCGCGCGTGGTTCAAGCTGACGCACCGCGACATGGGCCCGCGCTCGCGCTACCTCGGCCCCGAAGTGCCCGAGGAAGACCTGATCTGGCAGGACCCGGTCCCGGCCGTCAACCATCCGCTCATCGACGCGAACGACGTCGCCGCGCTCAAGGCCAAGATCCTCGCCTCGGGGCTGTCGATCTCCGAACTCGTCGCCACCGCCTGGGCGTCGGCGGCCACGTTCCGCGGCTCCGACAAGCGCGGCGGGGCGAACGGGGCGCGCATCCGCCTCGCGCCGCAGAACGGGTGGGCCGTCAACGAGCCGGCCAAGCTGGCGAAGGCGCTCGCGACTCTCGAAGGGATCCAGAAGGCGTTCAACGCCGCGCAGTCCGGCAGGAAGAGGGTCTCGCTCGCGGACGTGATCGTCCTCGGCGGCGGCGCCGCCATCGAGCGGGCCGCCAAGAACGCCGGCCACGAGGTGACGGTCCCCTTCGCTCCGGGACGCACGGACGCCTCGCAGGAGCAGACCGACGCCGACTCGTTCGCGGTGCTCGAGCCGGTCGCGGACGGGTTCCGCAACTACCTCAAGACCGAATTCAGCGTGCCGGCGGAGGAGCTGCTCGTCGACAAGGCGCAACTGCTGACGTTGACCGCGCCCGAGATGACGGTCCTCCTCGGCGGCCTGCGCGTTCTCGGGGCGAACCACGGCAACTCCCCGCACGGCGTGTTCACGACGCGTGTAGGTACGCTCAGCAACGACTTCTTCGTCAACCTGCTCGACATGGGCACCGAGTGGCGGGAGTCCGCATCCGCGGGCGTGTTCGAGGGGCGCGATCGCGCGACCGGGAAGCTCAGGTGGACCGGCACCCGCGTCGACCTCGTCTTCGGTTCGAACTCCCAGCTCCGAGCCCTCGCCGAGGCCTACGCCTGCGACGACGCGCAGAAGGTGTTCGTGCGCGACTTCGCGGCGGCGTGGGCCAAGGTGATGAACCTCGATCGCTTCGACCTCGCCTGATCCCGACGGGATGGGCATCCGGCAGGCCCCGGCGGCGACCCGCCGGGGCCTCCGCGTATCCGGACGTGCGGTCCTCCTGCGGCTGGCTCAGCGCCGGTGCCTGCTCCGGCGTCGTTGACAAACGTCAGGGTGTCTCGCCTCTCCAGCTCATCGCGCCCGCTGCCTCTGCGCACGGCTCGCCACCCGCGCGTCGGCGGGCCGGCAACCGGTGAGGTTGTTCTCCTGGTAAGAAGGGATAAGGCCTATCGCATTCTCCTTCATGGGAGAGGAAATGCGATGACGCCGATGGGATGTCGTGATGGGTGGTGCGCCCGGGGCGATTCGAACGCCCGGCCTTCAGATCCGGAGTCTGACGCTCTATCCAGCTGAGCTACGGGCGCACGAGGTGGGGTGAGCGAGGGGATTTGAACCCCCGACCACCGGAGCCACAGTCCGGTGCTCTGACCAGCTGAGCTACGCTCACCACAAGGCTGGCCTGCCTGAGAGGATTCGAACCTCCGACCCGCGGATTAGAAGTCCGCCGCTCTATCCAGCTGAGCTACAGGCAGCTGTGTGCTGGGACGGGGATTGGTCGGGGCGAGAGGATTTGAACCTCCGACCACCTGCGCCCAAGGCAGGTGCGCTACCAGGCTGCGCCACGCCCCGTCCCGTGTTGCGTGAAACCTTACGCTACCAAAGAGCTATCCCCAGTTCCGGGGAACCCTTACAGTAGCAATCCGGCCCGGTCCCGTCAAGGCGAGCGCCGCCGCTCACCGGCCGACGACGAGACTCTTGACGCCGGCCTTCTCGAGGCGGTCGGCGAGCACCGTGCGCTGCGCCGCGAACGCCCGCTCGAGGCCGCTCTCGGCGAGGTCGAGCAGGGTCTCGAACTGCCGCCGCGAGAACGGCTCGCGCTCGGCGGTCCCCTGCACCTCGACGATCCCCTTGCGCGCGGTGCCGACGAGGTTGAGGTCCACCGCGGCGCGCGAGTCCTCGTCATAGGCGAGGTCGAGCATCGGCCGGCCGGCGGCGATCCCGACCGACACGGCCGCGAGCTGGTCGCGCACCGGCCACTGCTTCAGCGCCTTCTGCTGCCTGAGGTGGAGCAGGGCGAGCACGACCGCGACGAACGCGCCGGTGATCGCGGTCGTGCGGGTGCCGCCGTCGGCCTGGAGGACGTCGCAGTCCACCATCAGCGTGCGCTCGCCGAGCAGCCCCATGTCGAGCGAGGCGCGCAGCGAGCGCCCGATCAGGCGCTGGATCTCGGCGGAGCGGCCGGAGATCGAGCCGCGGGTGGACTCGCGCGGGCTGCGTTCCTCGGTGGCGCGCGGCAGCATCGCGTACTCCGAGGTCAGCCACCCCTCGCCGGTATCGCGCAGGAACGGCGGGACGCGGCCTTCGACCGTCACGTTGCAGACGACGACGGTGTCGCCGGCGCGCGCCAGCACGCTGCCTTCCGGGTACTTCACGAAGTCGAGGGTGAGCTGCAGCGGACGGGGTTCGTCGTCGCGCCGCCCGTCACGGCGTTCCAATCC
>JAJXUY010000437.1 GCA_021782525.1 Acidobacteriota bacterium
CCGCACCGGCGCGATCCCCGCCGAGCAGGCGGCCGCCGCGGTCATCGGCCTCGGACTCGACCCCGACCGCCCCGACCCGGTCACACGGTGAGCGTGGCGGCCGTCAGTTGACGGGCGTCGCCGCGGCGGCCGGCCGCTCGGCCGCGGCGATCGCGGCGCCGATCTCGGCCAGCTTCGCCTCGAGTCGGTCGAGCGACGGCAGCGGCGTTCCTGCCGGCATCGTGTCGCCGTAGAGCACGGCCACCAGCTCGCCGCCAGCGCGCACCGGGACCGCCGCCGACTCGACCGGCCACTCGCCGCCGAGCTCGGACACGAACAGCTGGTTGGCCTCGGTCGGATCGAGCCGGCCGCGCCGCGTCGCACCGGCGGTCGCCGCGTCGACGAGGAGCGAGGCGGCGCCGCGCGGCAGCCACAGGTTGCGGATGCCCTCGTCCGCGGCCGCGTCGCCGTCGCGCACACCGAACTGGCCGACGCCGGTGAGGCCGTAGCGGTCGACGAGCAGGAGCACGCCGCGGCTGAAGAACGCCTTCCCGGTGCGCAGCAGCTCCATCGACCGCTCCGCGGTCAGCGCCGGCGCCGGCCGGGTGGCCAGAATGTTGCCGAGCGAGGAGCCCTGCGGCGCGGCGGTGCCGGCCGGGGAAGCCGAGGTCGCAGGTGTCGGAACCGGGGTAAAGCCGAACACCGCCGGCGCCGGGCTCTCGTCGGCTGGCGCCTGCCGCGCCTCGTCGGCGATGCGCGAGAGCTCGATCGCGATCCGGTGGGCGTTGAACCCCGATTCGACGAGGAACTCGCGCGCGTCGACCGCAATCTCGCCGTGGTCCCGGATCTCGATCGCCTCGAACTTGAAGTACCCCTCGCGCCACTTGACCAGCTCCCCGACCACCCGCTGGATCTGCTCGTAGATCACGGACTCGAGCGCCTCCTGCGAGATCGCGCCCATCTCGACCAGGATCGACCCCAGCCGCCGCTCCTCGCGCGAGCGGAACTGGTGCTCGAGCGCCTGGCGCAGCACCTCCTCGGTGACGAGACGGCGGCAGACCAGGATGCTGCCCAGCGTCTCCCGCGCCGCGTTCGAGGCGGCATAGATGATGCGCCCGCCGCGGAAGACGATGAGGCCCTCCCCGTCGCGGTTGGAAAGGTCGAGACGGCCGGTCTTCTCGGCCATCGCGACGATCTGGAGGAGATCGGGGAGTGCGAGTTCGCTCAGGTGTCCGGCGAGGCTCATGTGCGCAATTCTAGAACACCACCGCGGCGAAAACGACCGTTCGGCGACGGTGCCGCGCCGGGCCGGCCGGCGCTCAGTGCAGGCGCGGCAGGATCTTGAGGAAGATCACCTTGCCGTCCCCGGGCGCGTAGAACTCCGGCAGCTCGGCGGCCACCTCGTAGCCGCAGCGCAGGTAGAACGCGCGCGTCGGCGCGTACTGCGGCCGTGACGAGGTCTCCAGGTACACCCGCGTGCGCCCCTCGCGCGCGATCCAGGTCTCGGCGGCGTCGAGGATCGTGCGGCCCAGCCCCTGCCCTTGCCGGCCGGGGTGGACGGCGATCCAGTACAGGTCCGCCGAGGCGAGCGTGCCGGGGATCGGCCCCCAGCACGCGTACCCCACGACCTCGTCCCCGGCCTCGAGCACGAGGAAGCGGTAGTGACTCGCCTCGCCGTGCGCGAGCCGGTCGTCGACCAGCTCGAGGGCGACCTCGAGCTCCTGTGCGTTGAAGAAGCCTGTCGCTTGCAGCAGCGCCACCAGCGGCGCGCGGTCCTCGGAACGCAGTTCGTTGCGGATCTTCACTCGAACCTCCACCTCGCGGCGTGCGACTCGACAAGCCTACCACCGGCCGGACGCGGCGGCCACGATGCGGGCGACCACGTCGGCGGCGGACATCCCCGCCTGGCGCGCCGCGGCGATGAAGCCCGCGTCCGAGGCGAGGCAGGGGTTGGTGTTGACCTCGAGGATGGCGGGGGCGCCGTCCACGTCGAGGCGCAGGTCCACGCGCGCGTAGCCGGCGAGGCCGCACGGCCGCCAGCACGCCAGCGCCAGCTCGCGGATGCGCCCGAGCAGCGCCGCGTCCTCGCGCCCGGGGAAGCGGCGCACCGTGTGCGTCTCCTCGAACGAGCCGGTCGCCCACTTCGCCTCGTAGCCGACCAGCGCCGGCCTCCCGGCGGGGAAATCGACGAAGGCGATCTCCGCGACCGGCAGCGCCTCGACGCCGGTGCCGGTCGCGAGCAGCGAGACGTTGAACTCGCGCCCGGGGAGGAACGCCTCGAGCAGCACCGGCTGGCCGGGAAAACGCGCCGCCAGCGCCCGACCGCGCGCCGCCGCCTGCTCGCGCGTGGCGCACACCGGGTCGCCCTCCAGGCCGACGGAGGCGTCCTCCCACGCCGGCTTGAGGATCCACGGCGGCGGCACGCGATCGAGCAGCTCCGGCCGCTCCGGGTCGAGGCGCCCGCCGGCGGCCACCGGCAGCCCCTCGGCGGCGAGCACCGCCCGCGTCGCCAGCTTGTCGGTCGTCAGCCACAGCGCGGCCGCGGGAGAACCGGTGAACCGTGCGCCGAGCAGCTCGAGCGCCGCGGTCGCGGCGGCGTGCAGTTGCGGCTTGCCGGGCGGGGCCTCGAGCAGGTTGCAGACGATCGCCCCCGCCAGCGCCTGGGCATGGTCCCACACCCGCCCCGCCTCCACCGCGACCGTCGTGTGGGGGACGCCGAGGGCGGCGAGGCCGTCCGCGAACAGTCGCGCCTGGTCGAGGACGTCGGCGGTCGAGGGGTCCGCCTCGGGATCGACG
>JAJXUY010000438.1 GCA_021782525.1 Acidobacteriota bacterium
CGAGAAGCAGGACGCGGTCCGCGCTGGCGCCGACTACGCGTTCGACCCCGAGAAGCAGGCGGCGGAGGACGTCGTGGGCGCGGCGTTGACGCGGGCCGCGGTCGCCGCCGACCACCCGTACCTGCGCTCGATGTTCGTCGGCGAGTGGGCGAGTGTGACCGGCCTTGGGGACACGCTCCCGGCCCCGGCGCCCGACCTCCTGCTCGCAGCCACCTCGTGTCACTCGGACGCCGCGTTCTGGGGCGCGCTCGCGAGGATGGTGCGCGAGCACCCCGCGATGCGGTGTGTGCTGGTCGAGGACGACGGCGGTGAGGAGGCGCGCACCGAGGCGCTGGCCACCGGCGTCCAGCCGTACCTGGAGCTCGCCCAGGAGGGGATCGGCGAGCTCCTGACGCTCGTCCGCCGGCTGCTGCGCGAGATCTGGCTCGGGCGCGTGACCGCGGCGTGAGGCCCGGCCGAACTGGCCGCGGGCACGCTCCGGTGAGCTTGTTCCGTTTCGTCACATTCTCCTGGTAGAATCGTGGCCGGGGCGCGTCCGGCTGGGGCGCGCCGTCGCCGCGGCGGGAGGAGTGGCATGTTCGACATCGAGGGCTCGCTCGAGAGGCAGATCCTTGCGGTTTTGCGCACCCGGCCGACGGTCGTCTTCGTCGAGCCGCTCGACGCCAGGGTCCTGGAGGGCGCGTGCTACCTGCCGCGGTTCGTGCGGCCGGTGTTCCTCGCCTCCGAGGCCGCCGTGCGCGACGTGGCGGCGCGCGAACTCGGGCACGTGGACCCCAACCGGATCGAGTTCACGTTCTCGGAGAGCGCGTTCGTCGACCCCGCCGCGCAGGAAAAGATGATCTCCGAGTTCGCCTCGCACTGCCTCGAGACGTGGCGCGAGGGCGGTCAGATCCGATCCGGCGCCGAGGCGCGGCGCCTGGTCTCGGACCCGGCACAGTTCGGCATCCTCGCCGTCCGGCTCGGGCACGCCGACATGGTCGTCGGCGGGGCGACGCACGAGCCGAAGGACTTCTTCCGCCCGATGGTGCGGGCGCTCACGATCCGCTACATGCCGAGCGAGGCCGGCATCTTCGTCCTGCCGGACGGGCATCCGGACGCGATCTTTCCGCACAACATCGTGGTGTTCGGCGACGTCGGGGTGAACGCGACGATGACGCCGGAGGCGCTCGCGCACGTGGCCGTGGGGACGTGCGCGATCGCCCGCGACATCCTGCCCGAGGAGGTTCTCCCCGAGATCCGCGGGGCAATGGTGTCGTACTCCCACCGCGGCTCCGACGAGGGACCGTCGGTGGAACTCGTGCGCCGCGCCGCGGAGCTGGTCCCCGGGGTGCTCGCCGAGCGCGTGCGGCACGGCTCGCGCTACGCCTCGATCAAGATCACGGCCGAGGTCAAGATGAGCGTCGCGCTCTCGCAGCGCTCGGCCGCGTACTACGGCGGCAGCGGCGACGGCTGGGCGGGCGGCGCGAACGTGATCATCTGCCCGAACCTGGACATGGGGAACCTGCTCTACCACCTGTACGCCACGCGCTATCCGGGGGCGAAGAAGTTCACCGCGATGATCGGCCTGAAGTCGCGCGGCGTCGACCTGGCGATGGACTGCACCCCAGAGGACGTGCGGCTGAGCGTCAAGGCCTCGGTGCTGCGCCTGCACCGGTTCGGGGACTGGCTGCAGACGCCGAAGGACACGTTCTTCCGCCGCCACCGGGTGCTGGCGATCAACCCGGGCTCGACCTCGACGAAGATCAGCGTGTATGAGGGCGAGCAGGAGAGGTTCACGGCCGAGCTGCAGCACAGCTCGGGCGAGCTCGCGCCGTTCGAGGGGAAGCGGATCACCGAGCAGTTCGCGTTTCGCCGCGCGGTGATCGAGAAGGCGCTCGCAGCGCACGGCCTCGGCGTCGCCGACGTCGACGCGATCGCGGCGCGCGGTGGCTTGCTGCGCCCGATCCCGCACGGCACCTACCGGGTCGCGGAGGCGATGCTCGCGGAGCTGAAGGCCGGCGGGGCCGGGGAGCACGCCTCCAACCTCGGCGCGCTGATCGCGGACGCGCTCGCTGAGGGATCCGGGCGGCCGGCGTTCATCGTGGACCCGGTGGTCGTGGACGAGGCCCCGGAGCGGGTGAAGATCACCGGCATCAAGGCGATCCGGCGCAAGGTGATCAGCCACGCGCTGAACCAGATCGCGACCGCTCGCCGGTACGCCGAGGAGAACGAGACGTTCTACCAGAAGGTCAACGTGATCGTCGCCCACATGGGCGGCGGGATCACGGTGGGGGCACACAAGAGGGGCCGCTACATCGACGTCAACAACGGCCTCGACGGCGAAGGGCCGTTCACGCCGCAGCGCTCGGGCTCGTTGCCGGTGGGCCAGCTCATCGAGCTGTGCTTCTCCGGCTCGCTGACGCGCGCGGAGTTGCAGGCGCTCAACAACGGCTGCGGCGGGCTGACCAACCTGCTCGGCACCGGCGACCTGCGCGAGATCGAGCGCCGCATCGCGGACGGCGACGCCGAGGCGGCGGCGGTGTTCGCCGCGATGGCGTACCAGATCGCCAAGAACATCACCGCGCTGATCCCGGCGTTCGACGGCGAACCGGTGGACCGCATCCTACTCACCGGCGGGATGGCGCGCTCCGAGAAGCTGGTCCGCGCCATCACGGAAGCCGTCGCCGCCGTCGGGTGCGGCGTGACCGTGTACCCGGGGGAGAACGAGATGTTCGCGCTGGTCAAGGGCGCGCTGCGCGTCCTCGGGCACAAGGAGGAGGCGCGCGAGTACGC
>JAJXUY010000439.1 GCA_021782525.1 Acidobacteriota bacterium
GCTCGACCGGTTCGACCCCGCGACCGGACGCTTCACGCACTACCGCCACGACCCCGCCGACCCCGGCTCGCTCGCCCATGACGACCTGAGGTCGCTCTACCGCGACCGTTCGGGCGCGCTGTGGGTCGGAACGTTCGGCGGTGGGCTCGACCTGTTCGACCCGCGGACCGGGAGGTTCACCCATCACCGGCACGACCCGCGGGACCCCTCGAGCATCAGCAACGACTTCATCCGCATGATGGTCGAGGACCGGACCGGAGCGCTCTGGGTCGGGACGCAGGGCGGCGGCGTCAACCGCCTGGATCCGGAGCGGCGCTCGTTCAGGAGCTACCGCAACGACCCCGATGACCCGTCGAGTCTGAGCAACGACCACGTCTTCGCGATCCTCGAGAGCGTCGACGGGACGCTGTGGTTCGGCACCTTCGGGGGCGGCCTCAACCGGCTGGACACCGCGACCGGCGCGTTTCGCCGCTACACCGCACGCGACGGCCTGGCGAGCGACTCGACCTATGCGATTCTCGAGGACTCCTCCGGACGGTTGTGGATCAGCACGACCAGAGGCATCTCGCGGTTCGACCCGCGCTCGGGCGAGTTCCACACCTTCGACGCGCGCGACGGCCTGCAGAGCAACGAGTTCAACGGCGCCTCGGCGTACCGCAGCGCGAGCGGGGAGTTGCTCTTCGGCGGGATCAACGGTTTCAACGCCTTCTTCCCAGGGGAGATCGGCCTCAACCCGGTGGTCCCCGAGGTGGTCATCACCGACCTGCGGCTGTTCAACCGCCCGCTGCGGGCGGGCGAGCGCCGGCAGGGACGCACGGTCCTGCAGCGGCCGGTCAACCGCACCGACGCGATCGAGCTCTCGTACCGGGACAACCTCTTCTCGCTGGAGTTCGCCGCGCTGCACTACTCGTCCCCGGGCAAGAACCGATACGCGTACACGATGGACGGCTTCTCCAAGACGTGGATCCCGGTGAGCGCGGACCGCCGCTTCGCGACGTTCACCGGGCTCGCGCCCGGCGACTACGTCTTCCGCGTCCGCGGCGCCAACGGCGACGGGCTCTGGAGCCCGCGCGAGGCAGAGCTGCGCATCACGATCACGCCGCCGTTCTGGGGGACGTGGTGGTTCCGGCTGGCGGCCGGGTTGGTGGCCGCGGTGGCGGCGGCTGCGGCGCTGCGGGCCCGCGTCGGCGGCGTGCGGATGCGCGCCGAACTGCAGGCCGCCCGCGACGCGCAGATGGCGATCATGCCGCGGGCCGAGCCCGAGGTCGAGGGCTACGAGGTATGCGGGGTCTGCATCCCCGCCCACGAGGTCGGCGGCGACTTCTACGATTACTTCTGGCTGGCAGGTGAACGACGCCTGCTCTGCATCATCGTCGGGGACGTGGCGGGCAAGGCGATGCGCGCGGCGATGACGGCGCTGATGTCGGACGGAATGATCTTCTCACGGGCCCGCGAGGGAGGGGACATCGAGGGGATCATGGCCAGCCTGAACCAGGCGATGCACGAGAAGATCGGCAAGCGGCAGTTCACCGCCCTGTGCGCCATGGTCCTCGACCCCGGCCGCGGCGAGCTGACGTTCGTCAATGCGGGACTGTGCGAGCCGTTGCTGCGGTCGGCGGCCGGGGTCGAGTACCTGGCGTCGTCCGGGTCGACGCTGCCGCTGGGGGCCCGCCGCGACACCGTGTACCAGCGGCGGACGATCCGGCTGCAGCCCGGGGACGTGCTCGTGGTGGTCTCCGACGGCGTCCCCGAGGCGCTCGGGCGGTCGGGAGTGCAGTACGGGTACGACCGCCCGCGCGAGCTGCTCGCTCGGCTCGACGTGTCGGCACTGGCGGCGGCCGACGTCAGAGACGCCATCACCGAGGACGCACACCGCTTCGCGGGCCGCTCGCACCAGAGCGACGACATGACGATCGTGGTGATTCGTTCCTTGCCGGGCGGTGCTCTCCGTGGTTCGCGACCGGCTTGACCGGGCCCGGCGTCCGGGTACCATCGCCGCCGTGACCGGAACCCCCGCAACCTCCCGCGGCGGAGCGGGCAGGATGGGCCGGCGGGTCTGCGTGCTGGCCGCCGCTCTCGCCGTGACGGCTCGTCTCGCCGCCGGATACGGTGCGGGCGGGCAGCTCGTCGCCCCCGCGGCGGGTGCTGCGCTGCCCGCCGGGGGTATCGTGACGGTGCGCTGGACGCCGGTCGATCGCGGGGCGGAGGAGTTCGAACTCCTGCTCTCGCTGGACGGCGGTCGGACGTTCCCCCTGCGCCTCACCGAGATGCTCGACCCGCGGTCGACGTCGTACGTCTGGCACGTGCCGAACCTTCCCAGCGGGACGGCCCGGCTGCGGCTCCGGGTCGGGGTCGAGGGGCGCGAGCTCCTGCTGGCGCCCGGCCCGGAGTTCACGGTGGCCGGCGATGCCGTCGCCCCGACGGAGCGGCTCACCTACCGGCGGGGCGAGTGGTGGCCGACCGAGGGCGTGGCCAGCGAACCGCGCGCCGTCGCCGTCGAACCGCGATGGACGGAGGGTGGGACGGTTGGGGAGGGCGCGGTCACCGCTGCCGCGATTCCGCCGCAGCCCCCCGGTCTCGGTGCCGTCCAGGCCGCGATCCCGGCCGGCTGCGACGGCCCGCGAGCCGGACGTGAGCGGCCGGCCTGCGCGGTGCGCGGGCTTCCCGCCGCGCTGGCGATCCCCAAGCGAGAGTAGCGCGCGCACACGGGCGGCGCCCACGCCGCCGCCCGACGCCGGGGCCGTGGCGCGGCTGCGCCGGCTCC
>JAJXUY010000440.1 GCA_021782525.1 Acidobacteriota bacterium
AGGCGCGGCCAGGCGGTGGCTGGCGCCGGCGGTCGTCGGCCTGGCCGGCGCCGCGGCGGTGGCCCTGCTCCTGTGGGCGCCGTGGCGCCCGCACGCCACCGCGGCCACCCTCGCGCCCAGACGCATCGTGGTGGCGGCGTTTGAGAACCAGACCGGCGACGCCTCGCTCGACCCGTTCGGCCACATGGCCGCGGACTGGATCACGCAGGGGTTGTCGCGGATCCCGGCGGTGGAAACGGTGCCGACCGGCGCGGCGAGGCAGGCCGAGCAGGCAACCCTGCGCGAGAAGGCCCCGGGTACTCGCCCGGACCCGTTGCGCGCGCTGGCCGAGGCGACCGGCGCGGGGATCGTGGTCTCGGGCTCGTACTACGTGCAGGGGCCGACGCTGCAGCTGCAGGCGAGGGTGACGGACGCGGCCACGGGAGCCCTCATCTCCGCGGTCGGGCCGGTTTCGGGGGCGCGCGAGGCACCGACGGCGCCGCTCGATGCGCTCGGGCAGCGGCTCATGGGCGCCATCGCGGCGCGCTTCGACCAGTCGCTGGTCAACCTCGAGCTCATTCATCTGCCCCTCTACGAGGCGTACCGCGAGTACACGGCCGGGCTCGATCTCTTCGGTCAGGACGACGCACTGTCGATCCGCCACTTCCAGAAGGCCGTCGACATCGACCCCGAGTTCACCACGCCGCTGGTCTACATCGCGACCGCTTACTGGAACCAGGGCGATTACGCACGGGCCGACGCGATCGTTCGGCGGGTGAACGAACACCGCGAGAAGGCGAGTCCGCTGGAGCGTCACGT
The DNA here is from genome assembly GCA_021782525.1 of Acidobacteriota bacterium. The sequence continues at coordinate 799 of JAJXUY010000440.1, forward strand.
CATCGACTTCCTTCGCGCCATGTTGGCAGGCCGCTGGACGGAAGCGCTGCAGGAGATCCGCCAAGCCGAGACGATGGCCCCGACAACGCCCCAATGGGCGTACATGCTCGGGTGGAGTTATCTCCGCCTCAATATGCCACGGCAAGCGGTGGACCGCTTTGCGAAGGCCAGCCCCGAGTTTCTTTCCAAGGTCTACACGAGCCTGGGGGTTTGGGCGTTCGGGGTCCTCGCAAAAGCGCACCACATGCTCTCGGAGTACGAGCGCGAGCTGACGGTGGCGGATCAGGCGATCCGGTCGTTCCCGGACCTCCTAAGATTTCGCTCCACCAAGGTCCGCGCCCTGGTGGCGCTCGGGCGGCTCGACGAGGCCAACCGCGTGATCGACGACAGTCTGGCCGTGCCGTCCCGGGACACGACGCCGGCCGATCTGATGCTGCAGGCGGCGCTGGAGCTGCGCGCGCACGGCCATCGAGCGGCCGCCCTGCAGATGGCCGCTCGCGCCGTCGACTGGCTGGAAAGCCGGCCTCCTTCCGAGACGACGAAGGAAGAGCACCGCACCGTCCTGGCGGCCGCCCTGTGCGCCGCGGAGCGGTGGGACGAGGCGCGGCCGATCTACCAGGAGCTCGCGGCGCGCTACCCGCTGACCGGCGGCTCCGGCAAGCAGCCCGACGCGCCGCCTGAGCCAGCGGACGTGCCCGAGACCGTGCGTGTCTCGCGGGCGATCGACTACGCGGGCGCCCTCGGCGCCCTCGCCGCCCGCCGTGGCGACCGCGGCGAAGCGCTGCGGGTCTCGGCCGAGCTGGCGCGCCTCGACCGGCCGTTCCTTTACGGCGCGCACACCTACCGGCGCGCCTGCATCGCGGCGCTCCTCGGCGAGCGCCAGCAGGCGGTGGACCTCCTGCGCGAGTCGTTCGCCCAGGGCAACATGTACGGCGTGTACCTCCACCGCGCGATGGACCTCGAGCCGCTGCAGGGGTACGCGCCGTTCGCGGAGCTCCTCAAGCCGAAAGGCTGACCGCGCCGAGCACCGTGGCGCACCGCGGGCGGCGCGCTCGCGGCTTGACCGAGCCGCGGCCGGACTTATGATTGGGCCCGAGAGAGGTGCCATCCATGTCCATCCACGAGCCCGCACGATTCCGTGGGGCTCCGGAAGAAGGGTCCCGGGCGGATCGATGACGAAACCGAACCGTTCCCGAGCGACGCGCGCTACGACCATCGTTGTGCTCGCGCTGGCCGCGGCGGTCGCGCGCGCCGCCGAGTACCCCACGCCGGTCGCCAGCGACTTCACCCTGCACGCCTTCCACTTCCGCTCCGGCGCGGTCCTGCCGGAGCTGCGCATCCACTACGTCACGCTGGGCACGCCGCGGCGCGACGCCGCCGGCGTCGTGCGCAACGCCGTGCTGATCCTGCACGGCACCACCGGGAGCAGCGCGCAGTTCCTGCAACCGATCTTCGCCGGCGAGCTGTTCGGCCAGGGACAACCGCTCGACGCGACTCGCTATTACCTGGTCATCCCGGACAACCTCGGCCATGGGCGCTCGAGCAAGCCGAGCGACGGCCTGCGCGCGCGCTTCCCGGAGTACGGCTACCTCGACATGGTCGAGGCGCAATACCGCCTCCTGACCGAGGGGTTGCACGTGAACCACCTCCGGTTGGTGATGGGCACCTCGATGGGCGGGATGCACACCTGGCTGTGGGGCGAGGTGCACCCCGGCTTCATGGACGCGCTCATGCCCCTCGCCAGCCTGCCGACGCAGATCTCGGGACGCAACCGCGTCTGGCGGCGCGTCATCATCGACGCGATCCGCGGTTGCCCGGACTGGGACCACGGGAACTATCAGACTCAGCCGGCCGGCCTGCGGGTCGCCGCCGAGATGCTCTACCTCGTGGGCAGCAACTCGGTGCTGCGCATGCGCGAGGCGCCGACGCTGGCGAAATCCGACGAGCTGCTCGACCGCT
>JAJXUY010000019.1 GCA_021782525.1 Acidobacteriota bacterium
GGCGCCTGCGCCACCACGGGCCGACTCGGCCGCGCGAGCTCCCGCACGGCGGTCGCCCCGCCGAGGAGCGTCACCGCCACGGCGGCCGCCGCCAGCAGGCGCGCCCGCCTCCCGGGGAGACTCCGTTCCAGCCGCCGCTGGTGGATCTGGGCCATGACCTCACCGGCGAAGCGGTCGTCCTCGCGGCCCGGCACGTTTGCCAGGGTTGCCGCGAGCGCGAGCACGGGCTCGCGGCTGGCGGCCGCCTCGCGGCACCCTGGGCACGCCGCCAGGTGCGCGCGCAACTCCTCCTCGGTGGGCGGCGCGAGCTCCATCGCCACCAACTGCGGCGTCAGGCGACGCGCCTCGGGGCAGTTCATCGGGCGCCTCCCTTCGGGAGGTACTCCGGGTAGCGCGCCGCGAGCTCCTTGCGCAGCGTCGCGCGCGCTTGGAACACGTGGTTGCGGACCGTCGCCTCGCTGCACCCGAGTGTTTGCGCCACCTCGGCGGTGGCCAGGCCCTCGACCTCACGGAGCACGAACGCGGTCCGCTGCGAGGGCGTGAGCGTCTGCGCCAGCTCCGCGAAGATCCGGTTCACCTCACCGTCGGCGAGGTCGCGCGGGGCGCTCGCCGCGACGGAGTCCCCTACCAGCCGCAGGTGGGCGGCGTGGGTCCGGTCGCGGCTGTCGCGCGAGCGCAGCACGTCGATCGCCAGGTTCGAGGCGATCCGGTACACCCATGTCGAGAACGCCCACGCCGGGTCGTACTTGGCCAGGTTCTCCCAGGCGCGGACGAACGCCAGCTGGGCGATGTCGCGGGCCTCTTCGTCGTCGCTCAGGATGCGAGCGGCGCTGCGCCGTACGCCGGCCTGGTGGCGGCGCACCAACAGCGCGAACGCGGTTTCGTCCCCCCCGCGCGCCAGCGCCGCCAGCTCGCGGTCGTCGCGCTCGCCGCTCACCTTCTCCCGGACCAACAGACGCAGGACACCCATGCCAAGCCCAACCTCCGCACCGTATACGGCCGCGCCACCCGCACCGTTGGGCGCCACCGAAGTATAACCTCTGCAATGGGGATCGCCGCGCCGGTGGGCCGTGGCCGGTGCGGTGCGCGCGGTGCGGGCCAAGGCCGGTTGGTGGAGCCGAACGGGATCGAACCGTCGACCTCTTGAATGCCATACGGTGCGCGCTCCCCCGGTGAGATTACTTGACACCCAGCAACACCAGCGCAGGCTTGCACTTGGTCGGATGCCGCCATACATTGATTCATGAGAGTCAAATCGAGTTCCCTTGAGGTTTCTTAAACCTTGACGAACCGACCGACCGACTAGAACCGGGGGCAGAGTGCCGACGACGGGAAGCGCCGAGCTTGAAGTACATGGGGCCGAACTGTGGCACGAACGGGAGCTGTTCCTCAAGGTGGCGCGTGTCGAGGCACCCTCGCTCCTCTTGGATCTCCGGGCCGCCGGCCGCGGTTCGTCTGAGCGTGAAGTCCGAACGAACTTCGACGCCTGGCAACGCGGGTACTTTGTCGACCTGGACGGCAACGAGTGGCTGCGGGATATCGCCGGTCGCGCCTTGAGGCTTTGGCGCGTGGATCGCCAGATGGCGCGCCGCTTGGATCTCACATTTGCCTACCCGTCTTTGCCGATGACGGGTGCGCCGCCCGAGGGGTTTCAACTCGAGCGGCTCGCCTGGCACCCCGAGCTCGAAAAGTGGGAAGCGTTCCGGAGCCGGTGTGCGGCGGTGTTCTGGAAGGCCTTGGACGACTATGGGAGCGCGCAGAGAAGCCGGTTCCATGAGGCGGGCGCCGTCCCTGGGCGCGTCTACAGGGATGAGGACCGACTAGACCTCGTGTGGTTGGCACGGTATCAGTTTCGAGACATCCCCTACACCGAGGTTGCCACCGTTCCCAAGTTTCGCGATCGTAAGACGGTGCAGGAGCGAGTGGAGTCTGCTGCGACCCGAATCGGGCTGACGCTTCATCGTCCCCACAAGGGAGGCCGTCCCCGAAATCAGGAGGATTGCTCACCCGGGGCTGTTGGCCCATCTTTTTAATTGCTCTCCGCCTCCTCAAATTGGTCTCGGGGAGGCAAACATGGTTTCAGCCCTACTGACAGCCAAGGACGTCGCACAGGTCCTCCGAAAGACTGAAAAGTCAGTCCTGCAGGCTGTCGCCGACGGACTCTTCCCGGCTGGCGTGGTAATTCGCGTCGGCCGCCTCGTGCGTTTTCATCCCGAGAACCTGACCGCGTGGCTCGAGAACGGCGGCGCTCAGTGGCCGGGCGGTTGGCGCAAGGAGGCGAAGCCGGAGGCGCCACCGGTGGGGAAGGATCGGCGGCCGGGGGCCTGACATGAGTCATGTCCCCGGCGCCGGCCGTTCCGAGGCTGCGGCCCGCATCTTGTGGCGACTTCGCAGCGACCCGGCCGCCGTCAGTGCCTTCGTCGAGTACCTCACGGCCGCGCGCGAGATCGGCTCCACGTTGCGGCGCGCCCGCGCCGGCCACGCCCAGGACCTCGCCGCGGCGATTCTCGGCGCGGTCCTCGAGGGCCTGCAGGGCGGCGAGGGCGGCGAGCCCGTCGCGCCGCCGGCGCCGTACGCCTCGTGGTGGCTCCAGTGAACGGTGCGGTGCCTCTCCGCCAGCAGGCGCGCGCGGCTGAGGTGCCACGCGGCGAGCTCGCGCCCGCCGCGGCTGAGGCGGAGCTGCTCGGCTGCGCCATCGGAATCGGGGCTGAACCGGAGGCGATGCTCGAGGCTGTCGACCTGGTGCACCTCGGCCCCGCGGATCTCCCCACGCTAGGGCCGTTGCTCCCGGCCGTACGGGCGCTCCTTGAACGTGGGGAGGTGCTCACCATCAACACCGTCTGCGCTGAACTTGATGCGCAAGGGACGCTCGAGGGCGTCGGCGGGCTCGTGGCGGTTGCCGGCCTGTCGGAACGCATCGCGTACGTCGACGGGGTCTATAGCTTCGCGGCGACACTGCGGCGGATCAGCCTACGTCGTCGCCTCGAGGTTTCCGCGGCCGCGATCGGCCGGCAGCCCGGGGCGCTAGACGACGCCGAGGGGATCCTCGCTGAGCTCCGGCGGTTGGACTCACCAGGTGGTGGCGGTGGCCTGGTCATCGACGACATCGATGGATTCATGCGGCTCGACGTGCCGCCGCGAGACGTCCTCATGGAACCGTGGCTGCGGTCGCGGGACCTCGTGATGCTCTACGGCTGGCGCGGCGCCGGTAAGAGTTGGATCGCCATGGCGCTCGCGATGGGGCTGGCGTCCGGCGGCCACGTGCTGCGGTGGCACGTCGAGAAACCGCGGAACGTGCTGCTTGTCGACGGCGAACTGCCGACTGACACGCTGCAGGCACGGGCCGCGGCGATCGCCTGCGGTGGCGCTTCCGAGCTCGTGCCGCGCGGCGCCCTGCGCATCATCGCCGCCGATCGCCAAGAGCGCGGGATCCCGAGCCTCGCGACGCCGGAAGGCCGCGTCCTCATCGAGCCCCACCTCGACGACATCGAGGTCCTCATTCTCGACAACCTGGCCTCGCTCGCGCCCGGCGGTCAGGAGAACGAGGCCGAGAGTTGGCGTGGCATGCAGGGATGGCTCCTCTCGCTGCGCCGCCGCGGCGTGGCCGTCATCTTCGTCCACCACGCAGGAAAGGGCGGCGCGCAGCGCGGCACGAGCGCCCGGGAGGATGTTCTCGACACCGTCGTTGCCCTTCGCCGGCCGGAAGACTACTCGCCGGCGGAAGGGGCGCGTTTCGAGATCCATTTCGAGAAGGCACGGGGTGTTGCCGGCACCGACGTTGAGCCGTTCGAAGCGACCCTGACCGCCGGCAACCGCGGCGGCGTGACCTGGACCATGCGCGACCTCGAGGACCGACTTCTCGAGCAGATCGTCGAGCTGACCACCTCAGGGCTCAGCACGCGGGCCGTCGCGCGCGAGATCGGCAAGAACCATTCGAACGTCGTCCGGCGGCTGCAGGAAGCCCGCCGAAGGGGGCTCCTTTGACCGCCGCCGGTGCACCGCCCCGGACCGTGGTGCGGTGGTGCGCCCCTAAAGGGGCGCGCACCGCCCGCACCACCCGGGTTCCAAGCGCACCACGCACCACACCGGCCCCGCACCAGGAAGACCTGAAAGAACTGTTTCGAAACAAGTTACAAAGCGGGCCAAGCGCACCACCCACCGCACCACATAGCGCACCAGGGGGTGGTGCGCAGGGGGTCGAAAACGGGGGGGTAGCGCACCACCCCTTCACGGCCCCGGCGACGTGCCCGCGGTGCGGTCTGCCGGTGGCCCCGTTCCTACTCGTGCGCGCCGACGGAACGGCCGCCGTCCTCTGTCGGCGGGGGCACTGGACGCCGGCGAGGCCGCGGCCCGTTGAGCGTGATCCTTCCCACATACCCCATGGAGGGTCTCTACGGAGAGACCAACCGGCGACCGCGAACACGTGCAACTCACTGAATTCAAAGCATCCAACGGCGCACCCTTGACAGGGTGACAGGAACACGGAGGAGACGATGCCTCAACCCACCACGACCGAAGTCGACACCGCAATCCTCGAAATGAACCCGGACGAGCTGAAAGCTGCAGTGACGGACTGGCCAGCGTTCCTCAAGCTCCGGTGGCCCGCGCAGCAGCGGATCCGCGAGCTGGTGCCCGGTCTCGCTGAGCAGCTCGAGGCCGCTCACTTCCGGAAGGTGAGGTAAGCATGCTGTCCCCCAACCTGGCCGAACCGGGGCCCGAAACGTGGGCTAGTTTCCCGGCCGCTTTCGAGATCGTCCTCGACGGGGTAGCCGTCGACCACCGTCGCATCAAGGGCGATTTCGAGCCGCTGATCTCCGCCGCCCGAAAGCCGTTTCGGATCGTCCGCCCCGGCGCCCTACTCGCTGGCTACGAGGAACGCCGCCGCTTCTCCGAGCCGCTCCCGCGCGGTCTACGGCTCGAGCAGTGGCGGGTGACCGAGATCCTAAGCCCGACGTGGCGCTGCGTAGCCGGCCTGGTCGCCGGCGAGCCGGTGCACGTACCGCTCGAGCCCGGCCTCGGCGGCCGGGGTACTGTGGCGCTGCCGCAGCTCTTCGACATCGGCGGAGGGTTGACCGGACTCCCCGAGGCGAGCGAATCGCCGCTCCCGTTCGTCAACGCGAAGCGCGCGCTGAGCGAACGCGGCGCCCTATGGGCCGTCGTCGAGCACCTTCTCGCCTCCGGCTTCACGGTCGAAAACCTGGACGTGTTCGCCTCGGACCACGCCCGCGTGCTCCGGGCCCTTCACGTCGAGGCGCTCGAGCTCGTTCAGACCGCGCACGCGGCGTTCGCGCCGCGCGTCCTCGACTCGCTCATGCGCTCGCTCGCCGGCCGGTTGAAAGGGTTCTCGAAAGTGGACGCCTCTTCCCCGTTCGTCGTTCAGCTGTTCGGCGAAGCGGTGAGCGAGGCCGTAACCCAGGCGGCGGCATCGGAGCTGCCCGCGCTACTCGCGCGCTTGATCCCGAGCGAGGCCGCGTCCGCGGCCGGGGGAGGGTGCCATGCCACAGCTTGAACTCGTCCTCATCCGCCGCACGAACCACCGCCTACACGGCCCATGTGCCCTCTGCGGCCGGCTGACCACCGACGTGGCCGAGTTCTACACGGTCGTCGCTCTCGGCTCGGAACTCTACCCCCCCGGCGCGCCGGCGCCGGTCTGCGAGTGGTGCCGCGACCGCGAGGCGTCCGACCTCGCCAACCTCGCCGCAATCGGTAGCGGCTTCTTCGATGGGGCGGACACCGAGCGCCGGATTGTGGCGGCTGTCGCCCGTGAGTTGGGGAGGGCCGTATGAGCGCGAGCACGTTCCGCAGACTGACCTGGGGCAAGACCCCCGCGCAGTACAACACCTTCAAGCTCTGCCGTCCGGGCGCGAGCGGCGGCACCCCGCGGTCGATGATCGTCGATCACTCGACCAACGACGGGGACGCCGTGGCCGGTCTGTACAACTACGGAGATCCGAATCCGTTTATCACGAACAATCACGACGCCCCTTTCCGTTGGTTTCGGAAGATCCCGATGGCGCAGCTGCGTGCCCAGCTCGGCCACAGCCCGGTACTCATCCGCGCCACCTACAACATGCGGCTCGCGCAGGTGAACCCGTCGCCTTCGCCCACGCCTCTGACGATCGGCCTCTACCGATTGTTGCGACAGCCGACCTGGGATTCGGCGCTGCCGTCGAACCGCTACTACGACGGGACGAACCCGTGGGGCGGCGACGCCGGGCTGTACGCCCCGTACCCGGGGATCGACCACCTCGCGACGCCGTTCGCGACGCTCACGGTGCCCGCCGGGACGACCGATCCGCAGGCGCTGCCGATCGACCAGCGCCCGTTGCACACCTGGGACATCACGGACGAGATGAAGCATTGCCTGGCTGCCGGCGTCGATCTACTGTTCATGGTTGGCATCTACCCAATCGGGAACACCGTGACGAGCGGCGCGGTCCAGGTCACCTACAACAACGATCTCGCGGTCGCCCCCGGGTATGTCCCCTACTTCGATTTCTGGTACCTCAACCAAGTTGAGTTCTTCGCCGCAAAGGCCAATGGCGCGATCGACCAGCTCACCCTGTTGAACAACCAGTACGACATCGCGCAGAACGCGCTCGACCTCGGGTCCTCCGAACGCGGCGAAATCGGGACGCCGGTGAAGTTCTTCGCGGTGAACCTGGGCAAGCGCATGCTGCCGCACGTCGAACTGTGGGACGACTCGCCGGAATGGACCAAGCCGGTCGCGGGGTCCGGCAACACCGGCACCGCGGGGCTCGCCTACGTCGTCTGCTCGGAATCCGCGGCCGTCTCGCAGAAGCTCACGATCAAGTTCACCAGCCCCACGGCGTTCCAAGTGCAGTCGCTGGCCTACCGCGACAACGCGGTCGACCTGCACGCGGCCTTCGCCAACGACATCGGCTGGAACGGAACGGTCGGGGCCGATCTCATTCTCGGCGCCGGCGGGGTCACGATCCCCACCGCGGCCTGGTCGGGTGTGGCCGTGGCGAACGACACGATCATCGTCTACATCACCGGGCAGAGCACCGACTACGCGAACTGGCCGGCCGACTCTAACGCACAGGTTGACATGGCCAAGGACTCGTCCGGCTCGCCCGACGCCACCACCTGGCGGAACATCAAGATGCCGCGCACCACGCTCGACGCCGGCTTCACGGTGAACGGCACCGGGACGATCACGATCACCACGCTGACCATCGCACCGGCGGATTACCCGGCCGGCCGCAGGATCGCGGTAGCGAACGCGACGACGGTCGACTACGGCACCGTGCAGGCCGGGGCAACCGCGAACTCGATCCCGATCCAGTTCGACTCGGCGACGAACAACGTCTACACCGCGGGCGCCAAGGTCACGTGTGCACTTGTGGCCCGGTCGTTCGGCGTCAAGCTGTGGGCGCTCTCCACAGGCGCCGCCGGCACCGGGCAGTCGAACGCCGCGGTCATCCCGCTGACCGGTGCGCAGACCAAGGGCTTCACCGCCGCATCCACCATCGTGATTCAGGACGTGGCCACCGGCGTGCAGGAGGAGGCGACGATCGCCTCCGTCAGCGACACGCAGATCACATGCTCCGCGCTGCTGGCAAACGCCTACAGCTCCGGCGCGTTCGTCGTGCAGGCCGGTGCGGGGGAGGTCGCGTTCTGGAACCGCATCGACGCGCTTCCGTCCACAGTCGAGGAACTCAAGCGGTACCGGCTCAACGTGAGGACCTGACGTGCCGTCCGAAGATCTCCACCGCCGACGCGTCGACGGCTTCCCGTCGTGGCGCCTCGGCTGCCGCCGCGGGTGGCGGCGGGCGATCCGCACCATGATGCGCGGGCCCGCCGCCACCCCGACCGAGGCAGCGACCGCCAGGCGGCGCTTCGAACGCGACCACTGGCGGCCGGCCAGAATCTACCGGGGGTACCTGTGAGGGCGAAGTTGAAGCGCTCCGATCGTGAGATCGCGAGGCGGTGCGCGGTTGGGCACGCCTTTGTCAGCAGCCTCCGCCCGTCACTGTCCATGGCGGACAGTGACACTCCGACCGAGCGGACCTACGTCACCAAGCACGGCAACGTCGGGACGATGAACACGGGCAACATCGGGCGAGGCGACCCGGGGGCGGGCTCCTCCATGAGAGCAAGGTTACTGCTCGATCCTCAGCAGCTGGCCATCGACGAAGTACAGCGCGTTCTTGCAGAACTGCCCGTAGCAAAGGAGTGCCGTCGTGTTCCCCGGGTTGATCGATCGCCGAGTGCTGTCCGGCCGGCCCCATGCGGCGATGCACTGCTCTTCGGAGAAGCCGAGGCGGAGTCTCCTGTTGGCGATCAATCCGCAGTCCTCTCGGCTCCAGCTCCGGTGATCCTGCCAGACGAGGCCGGCTGGTGTTTTCAGCCATGCCACCTCCGCCGCTTCGCGCTCGCGGGCGGCCTCCGCCTTCTGTCTGGCGATGACCTCCCGGAGTTTCTCCTTGCGCCAGGCCGCGTCGCGCTGACGCGCCTGCTCCCGGATGATCTCCGCGGCGGTCATGGTGGGTGCGGGCGTCGGTTTCGGCCCCACCGTCCGGCCTGCCCAGCGGGCGATTGTCCCCACACCCTTCACAAGGAGGGCCAGCAAGACCGCGCTCCCGAGAAGGGTGATACAACCCTTGGATGCGTCCGACATCGCCATAGTGACTCCGTTGAACCCGATGGTACACCCAACCGGATTGTGATAGGCAATCAAGGGAGCGGCCCAGAGTGCCGCTGTGGTCTACATTCTCGCGCCCCGGTCGGTCGCTAGTTTGTTTGTCCGCCGGGACAGTCCACGACTTGACAAACGCCGAGTGACGCATTATGTTATACGTAAGGAGGCCATATGACGAGAGAGAGGCTGCTAGCGGCGATCAGCGCGGAGAAGGCGCAGGCCACGCGCGACAAGTCGATGTCGTTCCGGCTCACGGCCGAGGAACTCCGGCGCCTGCAGCGCGTGGCAAAGGCCCAGGGGGTGCCGGCTTCCAGCCTGTCCCGCATCCTGGTCATGGCGGGCGTCGAGGACCTCGAGGCGAAGGGCAAGGCGTAGGCCACATGCTCACCGGCAAAGGCATCGTCCTCTCCGCGGCGCTGGCGGCCACCTCGCCGGCGACGGTGCACCAGGTGCTCGAGGCGGCCCGCGCGAACGCGCGCTGCCAGACCGCGGCGGACGTCGCGGCCGGGCTCGAGCTCTGGCGCCGGTGGGCGGCCGACGCGGGCGTGACGGTTGAGGACCTGGCGCCGGTGCTGGCGCGCCTGGTTGGGTGCAGCGCCGAGACGGTGAGCAAGGCGCTGGCGACGGTGTAGACGTAGAAGCGCCCGCCCCGCGGCAGCTTGGCGGCACCCGGGGCGGGCAAGAGCAGCGCACAAGGTGTGAACTGGCGGCGGCTCCATCCGCATTGTAGCCCCGCCACCGAAAGGCGGACAGTGTGGCGAAGAACCAACCGGAAAGTAAGGCGCTCGAGCAGGCCCGCACGGGACTACAGGCGATCATCGGCGAGCTAGAGGGGATCAAGACGCGGCTGTGCGCCATCGCCGACGACCTGACGGCCGCCGAGCCTCTTGCCGTCGTGGTCAAGACCGCCGACGACGGCACGACGTACACGGTGGAGCGTTGGATTTCCGAATGCCTCGGCAACACGGCGCGTGCGGACCTCGGCTCGCTGGTACGCGAGCAAATCGACGAGATGATCGCCTCGCTCACCGACCAGACCGATTTCGACGCTCTGCGACAGGAGATCCGCGACTTTGAGTGACGGCCGTTCGCGGTCGCACCACGGGCCGCCTTCGGGCGCCCACGGCGGGGAGGGCACATGGAGACCATGGAGTTGAGGCGGGCCGCGCTGGTGACGGGGATTCTTGAGGGCGCCGAGCCCGGCGAGCTGATTTTGTTGCCGGAGTTGGTGGAGATGGCCGGCGAGGACTACATCGTGAAGGTGACCCTTCATAGGTTAGCCGACGCACTCGCCGGCGACCAGGCGCCGCTACCCGCGACGGCACGGGAAGCGCTCCGGCTGCCGGCCGGCGCGCGCTTCGCTGACGCGGTGGTGGTGCTACGGGAGCGGTGGGACCGAGACCAGGTGTAGGTGCAGACGGTGGGAGCGGTTCGCGGGCACCGCGGGGCGTCTGCAGGCGCCCCGTCCTTGAGGTAGGGGGGCATCATGGCAAACCGGACGGTAGGGCAGATTATCCCGCGCGGGCCAGACAAGTGGCTCGTGTCGGTCTTCCTCCACCGCGACACGAACGGCAAGAAGGTCTACCGGTCGCAGACCGTCAAGGGCGGCCGCAAGATGGCGGAGAAGGCGCTCCGCGCGCTGCTCCGGGAGAAGGACTCCGGCCGCCTGGTCGTGCCGTCGAGGGCGCCGCTCTCCGAGTTCCTCGAGGACTGGCTCGCCAAGGCGGTGAAGCCGCGCACGCGGGCGAGCACCTTCGCCTCGTACCGATCCGTCCTCGACGCCTACGTGATCCCCGAGCTCGGCGCCACGCGACTCGACAAGGTGAGCGCGATGCAGCTGCAGGGACTCGTTGCGCGGCTCACGGAGCGCGGGCTCGCGCCGCGGACCATCCGCTACGCCCTCGCCCTCCTGAAATCGGCCCTGCGCACGGCCGTGCGCTGGCGCATGCTCGCCTGGAACCCGGTCGACGACGTCGACCTACCGTCTCCCCGCCGGACGGAGCTCCTGGTGCCGCAGGCGGACGCGCGCAAGGTACTCCTGGCGGCGCTCGCGGCCGACACCTGGTGGCCGCTGTGGGCGCTCATGGTCACGACCGGCCTGCGGCCCGGCGAGGCGCTCGGGCTGCAGTGGCCCGACATCGACCTCGACGGGCGCCTGCTCACCGTGCAACGGGCGCTCTCGCGCGCGGCCGTGAAGCGGGACCCCGCCGCGCCGGAGGCGCCGGAGGCGGAGCGCTGGACGCTCGCCGAGCCGAAGACGCGCGCCGGCGTCCGCTCGATTCCCCTTCATGAACGAACCGTCGAGATCCTCCGGCGCCACCGGGCGGGCCAGCTCGAGGAGCGGATGCGCCTCGGCGCGCACTACCAGGACCGCGGGTTCGTGTTCGCGGGCCCGCTCGGCGAGCCGATCGAGTGGCACAACGTCCGCGCCCGGCACTTCCGGCGGGCGGCGGCGCGCGCCGCCGCCACGTGCGCGACCTGTGGCGAGCTGCTCGTGCCGACGGGCGACGACAAGCACCTCGAGCACAAGGGCGGTCGGCGATTCGACCACGACGCCGCGCCTTCCCCGGAGCTCGCCCGCCTACGGCCCTACGACTTGCGGCACCTGCACGCCTCGCTGCTACTCGCGGCCGGCACCGACCTCAAGACCGTCTCGCAGCGTCTCGGGCACACGAACGCCGGGTTCACGCTCGAGACCTATACCCACGTCGTGCCGGGGACCCAGGCCGCGGCCACCGCGGCGATCGGCTTGGAGGTGTTCGGAAAGGGCGGTCAGAACCGTTGACCAACTGGCTGACACGCTGCGGCGATTCTCGCCTTGTAAGTTGGTGGAGCCGAACGGGATCGAACCGTCGACCTCTTGAATGCCATTCAAGCGCTCTCCCAACTGAGCTACGGCCCCACCAGAGAGGGGAACGCTAGCAAGAGCGCGGCCGGGTGTCAACTTGGGACTCCGCGTTCCTCGTTCCTCGCCTGCCCGCCAGCTGGGTCCGGGCTGCCGATGCTAGACTCGGCAGCGGAAGCGCACGGGGCCTGGTGGCTCTCGCGGTCTTCAAAACCGTTGCCCCGTGCCGTCGCGGCACGGGGGGTGGGTTCGATTCCCATGCGCTTCCGCCACGTCCTCCCCTACGATCGCAGGTCACACTTGTTGGCGCTGCCGGCGTCGGACCATCTGCTGCGTTGGACTCGGCGGATCGGATGCTCACGTAGCCTCCGGCTACGCTCCGCTCCTCCCGCCTCGTCCGCCTTGCATCTGGCCCAACGGCGGCAGCGCGGCTGCACGCCGCGAGTGGCGCGGCCCTTCCTTCGGTGGAGGTGCTAGAGGCCACGCGGCTTACGCCGGCGCGGCCGCCCTGGACGCCGGTCGCGCGTCCACTATCCACGTCTTGTCGGTCCCTGACCCCTGGCCGCAGACCCCTGTCCCGGGTCTGTGCCGGCCACCGGCCACTGGCCACGCCTTTTCGAACCACGACCCACGATCCACGTGCCACGATCTTCCCCGTGCTACCATCACCCGCGTGAGCCAGGACGCAAGGCACATCTTCGTCGGCGATCTCGCCGTGACGCCTTTGCCCGAGATGCTCGCCACGATCCACCGCAACCACGTCCCCGGCGTCCTCGAGGTCCAGCTCGGCGAGTTCTCCAAGCGCGTCTTCATCCTCGGCGGCGACATCATCTTCGCCTCCTCCACCAACCGCGGCGAATCGCTGGGCGACTCGCTGCTCGCATCCGGCCGGCTCACCGTCGCCCAGTACCGCGAGTCGGCGCTGCAGCTCCTCGGGAACCCCGGGAAGCGGCACGGTCAGGTGCTGGTCGAGCTCGGGATGCTCACCGAGGAGGAGATGCGCGCGGCCGTGCTCGAGCAGGTCCAGCGCATCGTCTGGAGCCTGTTCGCCCTCGCCGAGGGGTTGGTGTCGTTCAGCCTCGGCGAGGACCGCGCCGACGAGGTGTACAAGCTGCGCATCGCGACGCCGCGCGCCGTGCTGCACGGGTGCAAGACCGTCGCCGACGCCAAACGGCTGGTGTCGAGGCTCGG
>JAJXUY010000441.1 GCA_021782525.1 Acidobacteriota bacterium
CGGCGGCGGATCGCATGGGTCGAGCTGGAGGCCGGGGAGAAGGCGTTCGCGCGGCGCGGCACCTGGCTGCCCGACGAGACCGTCGAGGCGATCCGGTACTACCGGGTCGCGATCAAGGGCCCGCTGACCACGCCGGTCGGGGGCGGGATCCGATCGCTGAGCGTTGCGCTCCGCCGGCTTCTCGATCTGTACGCGTGCGTCCGCCCGGTTCGCTGGGTGGCCGGCGTTCCCTCGCCGGTCAAGCGGCCGCAGGATGTCGACGTCGTGATCTTCCGCGAGAACACCGAGGACGTCCACGCCGGGATCGAGTGGCGGGGAGGCTCGCCGGAGGCGGAGAAGCTCCGCCTCTTCATCGAGAACGAGCTCGGGAAGGTGATTCGGCCCAACTCCGGCCTGGGGATCAAGCCGATCTCCCAGTTCGGAAGCGCGCGACTGGCGGTCAAGGCCGTGCGCTACGCCCTCGCCAACGGCCGCGACTCGGTGACGATCGTCCACAAGGGCAACATCATGAAGTTCACCGAGGGGGCGTTCCGGGACTGGGCGTACCAGGCGGTGCGGGAGCAGTTCGGCGACGTCACGGTCACCGAGGCTGACCTGCTCGGGATCCACGGCGGGAAGCGGCCTCCCGGCAAGCGGGTGGTGATCAAGGACCGGATCGCCGACTCGATGTTCCAGCTGTCGCTGCTGCGACCGTCGGAGTACTCCGTGCTGTGCACTCCCAACCTCGAGGGCGACTTTCTCTCGGACGCGCTCGCGGCACAGGTCGGAGGCGCGGGGATGGCGCCGGGCTCGAACGAGGGCGACGAGCAGGCGCTGTTCGAAGCGACCCACGGCAGCGCGCCGAAGTACGCCGGCCAGGACAAGGTGAATCCGGGCTCGCTCATCCTCTCCGGCGAGATGATGCTGCGTCACCTCGGCTGGCCGGACGCCGCCGACCTGGTCGCACGCGGCATCGCGGGCGCGGTCGCCGCGAGGCAGGTGACGTACGACCTGCAGCGGCAGATGGAGGGGGCGACGTTGGTCTCGTGCTCCGGCTTCGGCGAGGCGGTGGTCGCCCACATGTAGCGCGGGCGTGCTCACGGTGGCACGGTCCGCCGGCGCGGGGGGGCCGTGTAACATGCCGGTGCGGAGGTGGGCATGGAAGCTGTTGCCACGGGGGCCCAGGGGCGCCCGAGGATCTCGGCGGTCGTGACGACGTTCAACGAGGAGCACAACGTCGCGGACTGCGTCGCATCGCTGCTGTGGTGCGACGAGGTGGTGGTCGTGGATTCTTTCTCGACCGACCGGACCGCCGAGATCGCGCGTTCGTTCGAGAAGGTGAGGTTCTTCGAGCGGGCGTACCGGGGCTCGGCGTCGCAGAAGAACTGGGCGATGGACCAGACCCGGTTCGAGTGGATCCTGATCTTCGACGCCGACGAGCGCTGCACGCCGGAGCTGCAGGCCGAGATCACGGCGCTGCTGAGCTCGGGTCCGGCAGCCGAGGCGTACGTCATCAAGCGTCGCGTGTACTTCATGGACCGCGTCATCCGGCACTCGGGCTGGCAGCACGACCGGGTCGTGCGCCTCCTCAGGCGCGGCGCCGGGCGCTACCCCAATAAGCGGGTGCATGCGGACATGCAGACCCGCGGCCCGGCCCCGGTGCTGCGGAACCCGATGCTGCACTACATGATCGAGTCGTTCGACCAGTACCTGCCGCGCATCGTCAAGTACGGGTTCTGGGGCGCGGCGCAGGGTTGGCAGACGAACCGGTCGTCCGGGCTCGCCGAGGTCCTCGGCCGGCCGCTCTGGCGGTTCGTGCGGATGTACGTTCTCCAGCTCGGGTTCCTCGACGGCATGGCGGGGCTCGTCTTCTGCATGCTGCAGGCGTTCGGCACCTACTTGAAGTGGGCGATCCTCTGGGAGTGGCGCGCCAACGCGGCGCGCGGCCGCACGCCCAAGCTGCCGGAGTTCGACGAGGACGAGGCGGTGTGGGCGTGGGAGGAAGGTCAGGGCAAGCCGACGACCCGCCGGTCGTGACAGCCCGCCGAGGGCGGCCTACTCGCCCTCGGCCAGGCGCAGGCGGGCGAGGAACGCGGCCGGCGGCTCGAAACCGGTGAGGCGGGTGCCCTGGACCTCATGGGCGCCGCGGAAGAACGCGACCGTTGGGACGCCGGCGACGTCGTAGCGCCGACGCAGACGGTCGGTCGCCGGGTCGGCCGCGGTCAGGTCCACCTTGAAGCGAGCGAACCGTGACAGCCGCGCCTCCACCGCCGGATCGGAGAACGTCTTCGCATCGAGCTCCTTGCACGGCACGCACCAGGTCGCGAAGAAGTCGAGCACGACCGGCCGACCGGCCGCCATCGCCCGCTCGACCGCGGCCTCGTCGTACGGTTGCCAGGAGATTTCGGCGGCGCCGTGGGGCGTCCTGGCCGGGAACATCACGATCCCGGCGACGAGCACGGCGGCGCTGGCGAGGCGCATGAAGCGGTCAATCCACGGCTGCTCGTGGCCGGGGCGCGCGACGACCAGGAGGTAGAGCCCGCCCACGACCAACGCGCCGGCGAACAGGGCGTCGCCCGTTCCCGACGACAGGAGCGGACGGGAGAAGTACGCGGCGAGGGCGACGAGGAGAACCCCGAAGAGCTGGCGCACACCGAGCATCCAGGCTCCGGAGTTGGGGAGGCGGTCGATCGCGCCGGTGAACACGCCGAGCAGGAGGTAGGGGAGGCCGAGGCCGAGCGAGAGGACGAAAAAGAGCGCGAA
>JAJXUY010000442.1 GCA_021782525.1 Acidobacteriota bacterium
GGGGCGCCGGATGCGGCGGCCGCGGTCGAGCTGTTCCGGCGGGCGACGGCGCTCGACCCGAGGTTCTCGCTCGCCTGGGCCGGGCTCGGGCAGGCCTACCTCGCCGAATACCACACTGCGAAGGACCCGGGCCTCGTAGCCCAGGCGATCGCGGCCGGCGACACCGCGGCCGGCCTTGACCCGGGCCTGCCCCAGGTCCACGTCACGCTCGCCACGATCCGCCTCACCAAGGGCGACGCGGAGGGCGCGGTGCGGGAGTTCGAGCTGGCGCTGCAGGCCAACCCGATCGACGCCGCCGCGCTGCGCGGCCTCGCAAAGGCGTACGAGACGCTGGGGCAGTTCGGCGATGCCGAGGCCGCCTACGCCCGCGCGATCGCCGCGCAGCCCGCTCTGTGGGCGTCGTACCAAGCGCTCGCCCAGTTCTACTGGCACCGCAGCCGCTACCACGAAGCGGAGGCGATGTACCGCCGCGCGCTCACGCTCGATCCGGGCAACGAGTGGATCGCGAACAACCTCGGCGCTCTGTACTTCAGCGTCGGGCGCTACGACGAGGCGCGGGCGATGTTCGAGCGCTCGCTGGCGCTGCGCCCGACGTACGCCGCGTACTCCAACTGCGGCACCCTCGCGTTCATGCAGAAACGGTGGACCGAAGCGATCGTCCAGTACGAGAAGGCGTCCGTGCTCGACGCCGGCGAGTACGCGGTGTGGGGGAACACCGGTATCGCCTACCACTGGCTCGGCGGCCACGACGCCCAGGCGCGCGAGGCGCTGCTGACCGCCGCGAACCTGGCCGAACGCCAGCTCGCCGTCAATCCGAACGACCCGATCGTGCTCGCCGACCTCGCCAGCTACAGCGCCGTCCTCGGCGAGGCGGCCAAGGCGCGCGCCTACCTCGCACGGATCGAGGCGACCGGGCGCACGCAGGCAGACCTCGCGATCGCGATCGCCGACGTCCGCGCGGACCTCGGCGAGAAGGAGCGGGCGATCGAGTGGATCGGCATCGGGCTCGGGCTCGGTTTCCCCGCCGCCGACCTCGAGCAACGGCCCGCGTTCGCGCCGCTGCTGCGCGACTCGCGGCTGCAGGCGCTGCTGCGGGCGCCGCGGGCGCCGGCGCCGGCCGCGAAATAGTCCACCGGCGACGGCGGTTGCACGACGTGGCACAATGAAGCAAGGCACGAGCGATCCGACAACTTGACGCGGGGCGGCCGCCGCCGTGGGTCCGCCGCGCGTCGCGCAGCGAGACGCGGTCGTGGAGAAGCGGGGAAAGGAGAGAGAGCATGCGGAAGGGACCAGCCAAGAAGAGGGCGCAACCGAAGCGGGCGGCGAGGCCTCAGCGCGCGGTGAAGCCGCCGGTCGCCAAGGCGGCGCCGCGGCATGTGGTCGTCACCGTCCTGCGCACCGACAAGGGCGTGTGCATCGTCGATCCGCCCGAAGCGTCGGTGCGCCCGGGCGGTACCGTCACCTTCAAGTCGAAGGCCGGGCGCCTGACCGTGTTCGTCCCAACGCCGAGCCGCGCCGCCAACCTCTTCCCGCGGGCGCGGGGCCCCGTGTTCGGCGTGCCCGCCAAGGGAAAGAAGCTCATCGTCTCGGTGGCGAAGCCGAAGACACCGGTGGTCTACAGTTACTCGGTCTACTGCCACAAGCACAAGGAGTTCGCCAAGGCATCGTTCCCCAGGATCATCGTCCTCTAGCGCGGCCCCGCGTCCCGGGTAGAATGAGTCGCCGCCACGGTGCGGCTGCGGAGGAGGTTTCGTCATGGGTGATGCCGCGCACGACCTCGTCATCGTCGGCTCCGGCCCCGGCGGCTACGTCGCCGCGATCCGCGCCGGCCAGCTCGGCCTCGACGTCCTCGTCGTCGAGAAGGACGCGATGCTGGGCGGCACCTGTCTTCACCGCGGCTGCATTCCGACCAAGGCGCTGCTGCACACCGCCGACCTGCTGCAGCAGGCGCGCGACGGCGCCAAGTTCGGCGTCGTCGCCACCGGGGTGGCGCTCGACCTCGCCGCCGCGCACACGCACAAGCGCCGCGTCGTGACCAAGAACGCGAAAGGGATCGAGGGCCTCTTCAAGAAGCACAAGGTCGCCTGGGTGCAGGGGACGGGAAGGCTGGCGGGCGCGCACACCGTCGAGGTGACGAGGCCGGACGGCACGACGGAGCGCCACCAGGCGAAGAACGTGATCGTGGCGACCGGCTCGCGCTGCGGCGACCTGCCGTTCCTCGCCGCGGACGGCGACCGCCTGCTCAACTCCGATCACATCCTCGAACTGGCCGAGGTGCCACCGCGCCTGCTCGTGCTTGGCGCCGGCGCGGTCGGGATGGAGTTCGCGTCGGTGTTCTCGCGCTTCGGCGCGAAGGTCACCGTCGTCGAGCTGCTCGACCGCGTCCTCCCGCTCGAGGACGCCGACGTCTCCGCCGAGGTCGCCAAGGCGTTCCGCCGCCAGGGCATCGAGGTGCACGTCGCGACCCGCGTCGAGGAGGCGAAGGTCGTCGACGGCGTCGTCCGCTGCAAGGCGGTCACCGCGAGCGGCGAGGCGCTCGAACTGGAGGCCGACAAGCTCCTGCTCGCGGTCGGGCGGCAGGCCAACTTCAAGGGGATCGGGCTCGAGAACACCAGGGTGCAGATCGAGCGCGGGCGCATCGTCGTCGACCAGTTCTGCCGCACGCAGGAGGACGGGGTGTACGCGCTCGGCGACCTGCTTCCGACGCCGTGGCTCGCCCACGTCGCCTCGATGCAG
>JAJXUY010000443.1 GCA_021782525.1 Acidobacteriota bacterium
ATCCACGCCTCCAATCTCAGCCAACGCGGAAGGCGTGTCAAGCCGGCCGGGTCACCGGCTCTCGCCGCTCGCCGAGGAGGGAGTGCGGCGTGGCGCCTGTGATCACGACCGTGGCGAGCTCTCCGGCCGCGATCCCGTTCCACCCCGGCACGTTGACGACGCGGTTGTCGGCTCCCCGCCCCTGCCACGAAGCCGACCCCCGCTTGGCCGGGCCGTCGAGGAGGAACTCGACGGTCTTTCCGACCATCGCCTGGTTGTGTTCGAGCTGGATCGATGCCTGGAGATCGAACAACCGTTCCAAACGAATCCCAGCCTCCGCGCGCGTGATCCGTCCGGGGTAGCGGGCGGCGGGCGTCCGCGGCCGCGGCGAGAACACGAAGCCGTAGAGCTGGCCGAAGCCGACCTCCCGGACCACGTCCAGCGTGGCCGCGAAGTCGTCCTCGGTCTCGCCGGGGAAACCGACGATGACGTCGGTCGAGAGCGTGACTCGTGGCATCGCGGCCCGGATCATGGCCACGAGGTCCAGGTAGCCCGCGCGGGTGTAGCCGCGGTGCATGCGCTTGAGCACCGCGTCGGACCCCGCCTGGAACGGCAGGTGGAGGTACGTGCCGAGCGACGGGACACCGGCGATCTTCTCGACCATCGCACGCGTGAAGAACCGGGGGTGCGAGGTGACGAACTGGACGCGCCACACGCCGGGCACGGCCCCCACCGCCTGCAGCAGGTCGCCGAAGTCGGCGCCGGTCGCCGGGCACCGGTAGGCGTTGATCGTTTGCCCGAGCAGCGTGACTTCCTTCCCGCCCCGCTCCACGACGCCGGTCACCTCGGCCACGATCTCCGCGAGCGTCCGGCTGCTCTCGTGGCCGCGTGTGTACGGCACGATGCAGAAGGTGCAGTGCTGATCGCACCCGTGGATGGCGGTGACGTACTGGCGAGCGCCGGAGCCACGCGCGATCGTGTCGGGGTCGTAGTCGGGACCGGCGGGGAAGCCGGTGACGCTCGTTCGCCTCCCCTGGGCGACCGCGTCCAGCACCTGGGGGAGCTGCGAGACGCGCCCGGGTCCGAGCACGAAGTCGAGGCCGGTGCTGCGCGCCAGCAGGCGTGCCCCCTCCTGTTCGCCGACGCAACCGCACAACCCGACCACGCCGGGCCGCCCGCTCTCGCGGCGCAGCCCGTGCAGTTCACCGAGGCGCGACAGCACTTTGTGGACCGCCTTTTCGCGCACCGAGCAGGTGTTGAGCACCGCGACGTCCGCGCCCTCGGCGTGCTCGACGCGACGCAGCCCGCGCTGCTGCAGCAAGCCCTCGAGCCGTTGGCTGTCGAGGACGTTCATCTGACAACCCCACGTCTCGATGAAGTACGTCAACATCTCCTGGCTCACGTGCCGCCTCTCCCCCGGGGCGCGAGCACGGCAGGCGTTCGCCCGCGCCCGGCAGCCCACGTTGTAGCGTCTTCTCCCCGAGCGTGCAACTCGCGTCCGCTCAGTTCGGGGGAGGCAGCGGCACCAGAGGCCGCGGCGTCGGGGTCGCCGGCGGCCGGCCGGTCGGGCCGGGACGCGCCATCGCCCCTTCCCCCCGGCTCGCCGTGGGCGTCCCCTCGTCGAGGCCCCGGAACCAGCCAGGCAGCGCACCGTCCCGCCGTGCGGCGTTGAGGACCCGGTCCGGCTCGCCCCGCGCATCCGCGAGGTCGGCCTTGGCCTTGGCGAGATCGGCGAGCGCCCGGTCCCACGCCGGCTTGATCGTGGAGTCGCGGTAGACCGGATCGTCGTGGGCGTAAAACTCCTGCTCCAGCTGGTTGGCGCGCGAGGAGAGCTCCTTGATGTCGCCCTCGAGCCGGCGCACCCGGTCCTGCGCCGCCCGGTAGCGCTCCTGCCAGATCGCCTTCTTGCGCTCCTCGGCCGTGCCGCCGCGGACGGCGCCCGTGAGCGGCGGGGCGGCCGCGCTCATCGTGAGCTCCACGCCTTGCGCCAGTTGCTTGACGGTCTCGTTGTTGATGACCCGCGGTTGGTTGGCCGGGAGGTTCAACTTGATCCGCTTGGCGACGTCGGCCAGGGACGAGGCGCGTGCCGGCCGCCCCTCCTCGGGCTTCGCCAGCAGGATGCTCAGCGACGGCGTGGGCGCCGGGGTCGGCTTTTCCTCCCCCGCCCCGCCCGCTCCGAGCGCGACCAACACGGCGAGCGCAGTGATCATGTCGACCTCCCCCGCAGCCTATGGCTCACAGGTGCCTTCCCGCCCGTAGCGGTCGTCGAGGCGGACAACATCGTCGAGCTCGGGCGTCGAAACCTCGACGAGCCGCACATCGGTGAGGGCCACGAGCCGGTGCAGCACGCCGGGCCTGACCCGGACGACGTCTCCCGGCCGCAGGACGGCGGCCACGAGCTCGCGGCTCGCCGGTGCGTCCCCGAGGTGCAGCTCGCACGACCCTTCGAGCACCCGCATCGTCTCGTCCTTCACCACATGATACTGCAGCGACAGGGCGTGACCCGCCCGCACGATCAGGATCTTGCCCACGTACCGCTCGGTCTCGGCGAAGACCTCCTCCTGCCCCCACGGTTTCTCGACGAGCCGGCTCACGGCAGGATCCTCACCTTCAGGTGCGAGAGCAGGCCCGAGAGCTGCTCCAGCAGGTACTCCTCGACTTCCTTGGCGGTCGCGAGCGCCAGCGCCCGCTGGGCCATTCGCCTCGCCTCGCGGAACGACACGGCGCGGATCAGGCTGCGCGC
>JAJXUY010000444.1 GCA_021782525.1 Acidobacteriota bacterium
GGCGGGTGACGAGCCGGCCGAGGCGAGCGCCGTCGTGCCGGACTGGAACGAGGTGGCCCGCGAGCTGCGGCGCAAGGGTGTCACCAAGCGGCTGCTGTGGGAGGAGTACGGAGCGACGCACAAGGGGCAGGCGTACAGCTACAGCCGGTACTGCGAGCCCTACGTGGCGTGGAAGGGCGGCATCGAGCCGGGCGCTGCCGGTGACCAGGAAGGCGAGGCGTTCGCGGCGCGTGTCGAACTCACCCTTGAGCCAGCGCTTCCAGCCGCGCCACTTGTGCAGCTCGTCAAGGACGACGAGGGCCTTGCCCGCCGGCCAGCGCGCGGCGCGCATGGCGGCGCGGTCCTCGCGGCTGTTCCACGAGAGTTAGGTCCCGGAGCGCCACCGGTCCAACACGTGCTTGGCGAGCGTGGTCTTGCCGACCTGGCGCGGTCCGGCAAGAAAGACCATCTTCTGGCCGAGATCATCGTTGATCGGCGCCTCGCGATCGCGTTCCGTGTCCACGGGCGGATGACGCACGAACGCAAGAAAAGTTGCAACTATATTTGCGGTTAGGCAAAAAATGCCCGGAATAGAGAGCGCAACCTTCGTCTTCCCGATTTGGCACCACCGGGCATGAACGTCCATGCGAGTCCGAGCAAACCCGCATCCGGGATTCGCGCTGCCCGCGACGGCGCCGCAGGCAGCGCTCGCCACGACAGGGCGGGGGGGTGATTTCCGCGGGGGTGAAAGATGTTGCGCGCCTCAGCGGCGCTGCTCCGGGCGGCGGCACCGAGGGTCAGTCTTTGATCCAGTGTTCGACGGGGCGCGAGAGGAACTCCTCGAGCGGGATGCCGCCGCCACCGACGAGCAGCCGGCGGTGCGGGTTGAACGCCTCGGCGAACGCCGCGAGTCCCGGTTGCGCCTCGTGGGTGCGGCCGGTCTTCACCTCGATCGCCGTGAGTTCGCGCCCGCGACGGACGACGAAGTCGACCTCCCGATTGTGGTCCCGCCAGTAGAACAGCTCACAGGTGCCCACGACCGCGGCGTTGGCGAGGTGCGCCCCCACGGCCGTTTCGACCAGCCGGCCCCAGACCTCGTGGTCCGCGCGCGCCTCGTCGAAGCCAAAGCCGGACTGCGCGCTCATCAGCGCCGTGTTGAGCACCTGCAGCTTCGGGCTCGAGCCGCGCTGACGCACGGCTTCACCCGCGAACTTCGCGAGACCTGTCAACATCCCGGCGCCCGAGAGTAGGTCGAGGTAGTGCGCGAGGGTCGTGGTATTCCCGGCTCCGTGGAGCTGGCCGAGCATCTTCGTGTAGGACAGGATCTGCCCCGAGTAGCGGCAGCCGAGCTCGAACAGACGGCGCAGGAGCGCCGGTTTGTCAACGCGCGTGAGCAGCAGCACGTCGCGAGAGATCGTGGTCTCGACCAGCGCATCGAGCACATAGCTGCGCCAGCGCTCCGGCTCGCGCACTAGCGGCGCCGCACCCGGATACCCTCCGTAGTAGACGAAACGTTTGACCGACCAGCCGAACGCCTCACGCATCTCCGCGAACGACCAGTGCGGGAGCCGCAGCACCTCGAAGCGCCCAGCGAGGCTTTCGGACAGTCCGCGTTGGATCAGCAGCGGCGCCGACCCGAGCACGACGACCTTCACGCGGCGCTTCCGGCGAGTATCTTCATCCCACAGGCGCTTGACCGACTCGGACCAGCCGGGGATCTTCTGGACCTCGTCGAGGACCAGCACCGACGCTCCCCCGCCGGCCGCCAGCCGCGCCGCGTCCCACTGTTGCGCAATCCACTCGGGACCGCGCAACGCCGGCTCGTCGGCGCTGGCAAAGACGGTGGCGAGGTCGGAACCCTCCATGACCTGCTGCACCAACGTCGTCTTGCCGACCTGCCGCGGCCCCGCCACGACCTGGATGAACCGCCGCGGCTCCGCCAGTCGCCGCGTCAGTGTGGCGGCCTGAGGGCGGACGAACGATCTTCCCCGTTTACTCATAGCGCTGAGTAATTTTACTCAATGAACTGAGCAAACCGCAAGTAACGGGGGCTCCGACCCGGCTGGACCGCAGCCATGGCGCCCGGCCGATCGTCGAACCGCAGTTCCTGCATTTCGATTGGATCGCGTCAGGGCGGACGCGTGCGACAGAAGGAGGGGACGAGACCGCGGACGCGGGACGCGGTCGCCGGTGGGGGTTACCGCCGGCGGACGCCGGTGCGCTTGGCGATCGCCTCGTACTCGCTCTTGACGGCGTCGGGGCCGTACGTCCGCTCGAGGCGCCGGACGGTGAAGTGGCCCGCGGCGGCCTTCTGAAAGCTGCTCACGAAGAGCAGGTTGATCGCGGCCCCGGAGGCGGCGCCGATGACCGGCACGGCCTCGGCGGCCACTTTCTCGCCGACGACCACGTCGAAGCGCGCCGCGATCCGGGCGATGAGCCGGATGAGGACCGGCGCGCCTTCGTCGACGGCTCCCCTCGTGGTGATGTACTCCGCCGCCTCGGTGAGCGCCTTGGCGAGGCCGATGCGAACGGCGTAGTACGCGGTTTCCGCGGCGTCGTCCGCCGGGGTCGGCCCGCCGAGGGCGAAGACCTGGACGCACGCGAGCTGGGCCTCGACGGTGCCGATGTCCTCGCCCTCGCTGCGGGCGATGTCCGCGATCGCGCGCAGCATGATGACGGTGGAGATCGGCAGCTCGACCGCGAGGCCGGGCAGGCCGAAGAACCCGCCCACGGCGCCGC
>JAJXUY010000445.1 GCA_021782525.1 Acidobacteriota bacterium
TCAGGCGCCCGATGCCGAAGGTGACGGCCGCCGCCCCCATCCCGATAAGGAGCTGGCGCATGCCGGAGAAGAGCACGCCGCGGCCGGTCATCAGCGTGATCGTCGCGCCGGTGAGGAACAGCGCCGCGCCGCTGGCCGCCAGGCTGCCGATCACCGCCGCCTGCCCGGAGAGGAGGACGAACGGCGCCACCGGGGCGATCGCGCCCGCGAAGAAGAGGAAGAAAGAGGTCACGGCCGCTTCCCACGCCGAACCTCCGAGCTCCTCCGGGTCGAGGCCGAGCTCCTCGCGGGTCAAGGTGTCGAGGGCGTGATCGCGATCGCCCATCAGCTTGGCCGCCAGGACGTCGGCCTCCTCGCGGCCGAGGCCCTTGGCCTGGTAGATGAGCGAGAGCTCCTGAGCTTCCTCCTCGGGCGCCTCGAGCAGCTCGTCGCGCTCGATCGCGATCTGGCGCATCGCCAGCTCGCGGGCGCTCTGCACGGAGAGCCACTCGCCCATCGCCATCGCGCAGGCGCCGGCGAGCGTGCCGGCGAGGCCGGCGACGAGGATCGCGTGGTTGGAGGAGTGCGCCCCGGCGACGCCCATCACGAGGCTGAGGACCGAGACGAGCCCGTCGTTGGCGCCGAGCACCGCGGCGCGCAGGGCGTTGCCGCCGACCGCCCTGTGGCGCCCCTCGAGGCGCGCGAGCAGGCCGCCCTCCATGCCGGAGCCGCGGGCGTGCGAGATCGTCGAGAGCAGGCGGGCGTGCGAGCTCTCGACCGCCGGGAGGTTCTCGGCGAGAGCGTCGGGCTGATCGTCGTAGTCGTGCCGCCCGGCCTGCTCCTTCATCGCCAGCATCGGGATCACCGACTGGCTGCCGAAGCGGCGGGACAGCCACACGATGACGCGCGAGCGCAGGCTCGGGCGCCGCGGCGGCACGCGGGCGCCGGCGGCGCGCAGCTTGCCCTCCCAGAAGCCGACGTGCACCTCCTCCGAGGCGGCGAGGCGGCGGTAGACCTCGGCGAGCTTCTCGTTCGCCTCCATCTTCGCGATCGCGGCGTAGATGGCGGCGCTGTCGATCTCCTCCTGCCGGTTGGTGCGAAAGCGCGCGACGTCGGTTCGGGGGGGCATGGCCGGGTCTCCTCCGCGTGGCCCGACATTAGCCCGCCGGGACGGTGGGCGCAAGCAGCCTGCGGCGCTATCCTGGCGACGCGATGCCCCGGGCGCACTTTCGCGCGCGGCCGGTGAGGGAGGGATAATGTTGTTCTCGGCGAGCGAGGTCGAACGGTGCCGGGAAGACTTTCCGGCGTTGTCGCGCCAGGCGGGCGGCGGGCCGCTGGCGTTCCTGGACGGGCCCGCCGGGTCGCAGGTCCCGCGTCAGGTGATCGACGCCGTGGCGGGGTACTACGGCACCTGCAACGCCAACACCCACGGCGCGTTCGTGACGTCGCGCGAGTCCGACGCGATGCTGCAGGCGGCGCGCGCGGCGGTGGCGGCGTTCCTCGGGGCGCCGTCGTGGCGAGAGGTCTCGTTCGGCGCCAACATGACGACGCTCAACTTCGCGCTCGCGCATGCCCTCGGGCGCGAGATGCAGCCGGGCGACGAGGTGGTCATCACCGAGCTGGACCACGAGGCCAACCGCGGCCCCTGGCTCGGCCTGCGCGAACTCGGCGTGCGCGTTCGCGAGGTGACGCTGCTCCCGAATGGCCGCCTCGACGCGGACGACATGCGGCGTAAGGTCACGGAG
This sequence comes from Acidobacteriota bacterium, assembly GCA_021782525.1. The sequence goes on from JAJXUY010000445.1 coordinate 1,725, forward strand.
CGGACGCGTCTCGTCGCGGTCGGCTACTGCTCGAACGCGCTCGGCACGGTCAACGACGTAGCCTTAGCGCGGGACCTGGCGCGATCCGTCGGCGCCCGGCTCCTGGTCGACGCGGTGCACTACGCGCCGCACTTCCCGCTCGACGTGATCACCCTCGACGCGGACTTCCTGTTGTGCTCGGCGTACAAGTTCTACGGGCCGCACGTCGGCATCCTCTACGCGCGCCCCGGCGTGCTCGAACGGCTGCCGACCGACCGGCTGCGCACGCAGGAGGCGGCCGCGCCGTACCGCATCGAGACCGGTACCCTCAACCACGCGGCGATCGCCGGGGTCAAGGCGGCCGTCGAGTACATCGCGTCGTGGGGCGAGGGCGACACGCTGCGGCAGCGGGTCGTCTCGGCGATGACCGCGATCGGCGCCCACGAGCACGATCTCGCGTCGTTCTACTGGGAGAACGCGACGAAGCTGCCGGGGGTGACGGGATGGGGGCCGGACTTCTCCTCGCGGCGACGGGCGCCGACGGTCTCGATCACGATCGCGGGGGTGCGGCCGGAGGCGGCCGCCGCGGCGCTGGGCGAGCGCGGCGTCCTCGTGTGGGACGGGGACTTCTACGCCGCGCGCGCCATCGAGGTGCTGGGGTTGGCCGCGGGCGGCGGCGTGCTCCGCGCCGGGATCTCGATGTACAACACCCGCTCCGATGTCGAGCGCCTGCTCGCCGGCGTCGCCGCGCTGGCGGACCGGTGACGGCACGACGGCCGCTGCGGCTGCTGTTCGCCGGGTTCGGCCGCGTCGGGCGCACGCTCGCGGGCATCCTCGCCAGCCGCGACGCCTACCCGGGGCTCGAGGGCCTCAACGTCGCGGTCGTGGGGATCACGACCGGGTCGCACGGGGCGCTAGCCGAAGCCCGCGGGATCGCCCTGGGCCCAGCGCTGGCCGCCTTCGCCGAGCACGGCGGCTTCACCTCGGGCTGCGCCGGCT
>JAJXUY010000446.1 GCA_021782525.1 Acidobacteriota bacterium
GGTCCCGGTCGCCCTCAGGGTGCTGCCGTCGGGCGCGTTCGCCTGCGGCTTGACCGCGGCCGCCGCGGGCCGCGCCGGCGAGGCGGCGCTCGAGCTCGGAGCCCTGACCCTGCTCGCGGCGATCGGCGTCGTCGGCACGGGGGCCCTGCAGCGACGCCTGCTCGAGACGCCCGCGAGCGCCGGGCCGCGCGCCTCGACGCGCGGGGCATCGGCGAGCACGGTCCGGATCCCCGGCCTCTCCCCTGGCGCCGCTGCCGTCGCGGCGACGACGTTGCGCGCGACGTTGCGGACGGTGCGCGGGAAGATGCTCGTCGCCGGGCCGCTGTTCGGGACCTCCCTGTTCGCCGTCGCGCTCCGCAACGGCGGGTCGGAAGCCCCGGCCCTGCTCTCGCGGCCGGAGCTGATCGCCGGGCTCGGCGTTTTCATCGCGCTCGGGAACCTCTCCGCCCTGATGTGCAACCAGTTCGCCGCCGACGGCCCCGGTCTCGCGCTCGAGCTCCTGCAGCCGGTCGCGATCCGCGAGCTTCTCCTCGGCAAGGCGGTGGCCGCCACGGCGCTCTATGCCGCGGTGGCCGGGGCGGCACTGCTGCCGCTGCCCGTCATCGTCCACGGCCTCTCGCCGGCGCTGCTGCTCGCCGTCTGGCTCGCGGGGCTGGCGGCGGCGCTCCTGACGGCGCCGGTCAACGCACTCCTGGCGGCGCTCCTCCCCAAGCACATGGACATGGCGAAGCTGGGCTCCACGGGGAAGCCGCACCCGGTCGCGTCGGTCCTCAGCTTCGCCTCGCAGCTCGTCGCGCTCCTCCCCGGCGTCGCCTGTCTCGCGGTCGCCCCGCACCTGGCCGGAGGCGCTGCGGCGGCGCCGCTGCTCGAGGTGGGGTTGGTGGTCGTTGCCGGGCTCGCCGCCCGCGCCGCCCTCCGGCCGGTCGCGCGCCTCGTCGACGCGCGCGCCGAGAACCTCGTCCTGGTCACCGGCGGCCGCTGAGCCGCGTGCGGCGCGGCCGCGAGCGGAGCGTGCGCGGTCACCGGCGGGCGCCGTTCGAAAGGAAGACGTTGTTCTATGATCGGCACATGCGAAGCCGCCACCTGCCGCCGCTCGTGCTCGCCTTCGCGTCCTGCCTGACGCTGGCGAGCGTCCTGTCCGCCGCCGAGCCGAAGCCGTTCTTCACCCTGCACGAGGTCGGCCCCGGCGTCTTCGCCGCGGTCTGCGTCCCCGGCAGCGGGGCGGGGAGCAACGCCGGCTTCATCGTCGGCGACGACGGCGTCGCGGTCGTCGACACCTTCCAGGCGAGCGCCGCCGCCCACCAACTGCTCGCGGCGATCCGCGAGCGCACTGCGCTGCCGATCCGCTTCGTCGTCGACACCCACTACCACCTCGATCACGTGGCCGGGAACGGCGTCTTTCGCGACGCCGGCGCCACGATCGTCGCGCAACGCAACGTGCGGGCGTGGGAGCGGACGGAGAACCTCAAGTGGTGGGCGCCGAACGTGCCTCCCGACAAGCGGGCGTGGGTCGAGTCGTTCGTCCTGCCGAGCCTGGTCTACGACGACGGGGTCGATCTCTACCTCGGCCACCGTCACCTGGTGGTGCGGGCGATGCCCGGGCACACCGGCGGCGACTCGGTCGTGGTCGTGCCCGACGCCGGCGTCATCTTCACCGGCGACCTCTTCTGGAACGCCACCCTTCCCAACACGACCGACGCCGACACCGCGGCGTGGGTGACGACCGACGAGAGGTTGGTCGCAGACCACCCGCAGGCGACGTTCGTCCCCGGCCACGGCGAGATCGGTCACGCCGCCGACGTCACCGCGTTTGGCGGCTACCTCGAAGCGCTGCGCGCCGCGGTCGCCTCCGCCCGGCAGGCCGGCCTCAGCGGCGAGGCGTTGGTCGCCGCGGTGCGCGGCCGGCTCGCCCCCCGCTTTGCGAGCTGGGCGTTCTACGATCACTTCATCACGCAGAACATCACCCAGATGGACGCCGAACGCGCCGGCACCAAACGCCGCCCGCTCCCGGTGAAGTGACCCCAAGCCCCCCGCTTCGGTGAAGACGACGGCGATCGTGACGGAGACGGTTTCAACGGCGCGTGAGCCTGACCTCTCGACGGCGCCGCCGCCGTCACTTCTTGCCGGGCTTCGGCTTTGCGGGACGGATCTCGAGCTTGCCGAAGTCGAACCCGATCTCCATGCCCTGCCCGGTGCCGGCGAGGGCTAGCGAGACCACGCCCTTGGTGTAGACGGAGGCGGTCCCCGACTTCCCGGCTCCTGCCTCGGCTGTGGCCGCCAGGTAGCCGCCGTAGATCTGGTCGATCGAGGTGACGTCCGAGAAGGTGCCGCTCCCGTCGAGGACGTTGAACTTCCCGAAGCTGAGGCCCCCACCCTGCACCTTGAGCCGCACGTCCGCCTTCTGGCCGTTGCTGCAGGTCACCACCCCGTGACCGGTGGCGTCCTCGAAGAAGACGGACCAGCCCTTGAGCTCGAACTTCATCGTGCACTCGACGTTGGCCTTTACCTCGGCGGCGTGGGCCGTGAGCGGCAGCAGTGCCGTGACGCCCGCCAGCAACAACACGAGTTTGTTCGTCATCTTCCTTCTCCTCTCTGTCCGGCCTACGGTCGTTCTGTCGTTCTGACCAAATGATAACGCCGTGCGCCGGCGGAAGGGATCGCCCGTCACCAGGCGTCGACATGAAAACGGGCGTCG
>JAJXUY010000447.1 GCA_021782525.1 Acidobacteriota bacterium
TGCCCGTCGGCGGGTGAGAAGAGCACGACGATATCGCCGCGCTGCGGTTGGCCCCAACGGGCCAGGCGCCAGCGCGTGAACGGCACCTTGAGGTCGTACGCCAGCTTGTTGACGACGATCCGGTCGCCCTCGAGGATCGTGGGCTGCATCGACCCGGTCGGCACGTCGTTCCAGTCGGCGACCGCCGAACGGAAACCGCCGACCACGAGCACCACGACCAGCAGCGTCTTGACCCACTCGTTCCAGAGCCACAGCAGGCGTTTCTTGAGCACCTCGTTCATCGGTCTCCCGCTCCTCACCGGGGCACGATCCTACGCTCCTTGTACGCGTGCACACGAGCCAAGGTTGACGGACCGGCTCAGCGCGACAGCAAGCGCGCCCGCGAACGGGCGCCCGGCGCCCGCAGCGCCGGGACGTAGCGGGCGCACGCCTCGGCCGCGGCCGCCTCGAGCCCCGCGAGGGGACCGATCGGGGTGTCGTCCGGAAGGTTGTCACCGTAGAGGAGCGCCACCACCTCCCCCCCCGCGATGGCAGGCACGACCGCGATCTCCCGCGGCCGGCCGCCGCCGAGCTCCGCGGCGAGGAAGTCGTCCCAGAAGGAGAGGGGCAGGATGCCGCGGTAGCTTCCCCGCTTCGCGGTCACGTCGGCGAGCACCGAGGGCTGATCGAGCGGGATCACGATCTCGCGGACCCGCTCGTCCGCGGAGGCGCCGGCGATCTCGACGCCGAACTGCCCGATCCCCGTGAGGCCCCGGTGGGTGGGGACGAACACCACGCCGCGCCGCACCACCCCCCGGGCGTGGCGCAGGATGTTGAGGATGACCTCTCCGCGCACCTCGGGCGCCGGCGGACCGGCCAGGCCCCTCCGCGGGGTGGGGCCAGCGCGCGGTGGGAGCGGGTGCGCCCCCGGCTGCGGCCGTGGACCGGGGCTCAACCGCGGCACGGCGCGGCCGAAGGCGGCCGCGTGCTCCTCGTGCAGTCGCCTCGTATCGTCCACCCGTTTGACGACCTCGAGCACGATCTGGTCGGTGATGAAGCCGCGTTCGACGAGGATGTCGCTGCCCTCGGGGGCGGCGGTCGAGCGCTCGGGCGGCGTGGCCGGCTCGAAGCGGAAGAGCCCGGAGTCCCAGAGGAAGAACTCGGCCATGACCTGCTCGATCTGCTGCCGCACGACGGTTTCCAACGCCCTGGCCGACAACGCGCCGATGCCGATGAGCACCGCGCCGAGGGTGCGCCCGTTGTCGGACCGCTGCTGCTCCTCGACCGCGCGCATCAAGGTCTCTTCGCTCACGATCTTGCGACAGACCAGAATGGTCCCGAGCGCCTCGCGCGGCGAGTTGGAGGCGGCTTGGACGATCCGCCCGCGGCAGAACGTCACGACCCCTTCGGCGCGCCCGCGCGTCACGGTGAGCGTGCCGGTCTTCTCCCCCCACGCGATCAGGTGGAGGACCTCCGGCACGGAGACCTCTTCGAGCCTCCCGAGCAGACTCACCGCGTTCCCTTTCGGCCGCTCACGAGCGGTGCAACCGCCCGGCCCCGGGGTGCATTTCAACCCCGCGTGGCTCCCCGCCGCCGTGTTGGCCCCTTGCGGCCATGGTAGGCCGGCGCGCCGTGTCAGACAAGCCGCGCCAGGGCGCGGTCGACGGGGCGGCGAAACTCGTCTAGGCTTGCGCCCTGCCGGAGGTGACCGATGAACGCCAGCGTTCGCTCGTGTCTGGGCCGTGGGGCGGTGGCGGCGGCGTTGTGCGCGTGCGGGGCGCAGCCGTCGGCCGGCAACGCCGCGGCGCGGCTCGCGATCGCGCCCGACATCAAGGCTCGCGTCGCGCAGTTCGTGCCGGAGAAGATCACGGCCGACACGTCGCGGCTGAGCGCGGGCGACCGGGCGGCGCTCGAGCACCTGGTGCGCGCGTGCCGCGTCATCGACCAGATCTTCGCGCGCCAGGCGTGGCGGGGGTACCCGGGGTTCGCGCCGCAGGTCGCCGCGCTCACCGGCCCCGACGCCGCCGCGGCGCAGACGTACTTCCGCATCATGATGGGGCCGTGGGACCGGCTTGCGGGGTTCGCGCCGTTTCTCGGCCACGCCCCACACCCTCCCGGCGCCGGCTTCTACCCCGAGGACATGAGCAAGGCGGAGTTCGAGGCGTTCCTGGTCGCGCACCCCGGCGATCGGGCGGCGTTCACCTCGCCGCTGACCGTGATCCGCCGCCAGGGGAAGGCGCTGGTCGCGGTGCCGTACTCGACCGAGTACCACGACCTCCTCGCCAGCGCGGCGGCCGAGCTGCGCGCCGCGGCGGCGGCGACTCCCAACGCGAGCCTGCGGCGGTTCCTCTCGCTGCGCGCCGACGCGTTCCTTTCCGACGACTACTACCCGTCGGACCTGGCCTGGATGGAGCTCGACTCGCCGCTCGAGGTGGTGATCGGGCCGTACGAGACCTACGAGGACGGGCTGTTCGGCTACAAGGCGGCGTTCGAGGCGTTCGTCTGCCTCGAGCAGCCCGAGGAGTCGGAGCAGCTCGGGAGGTACAAGAAGGAGCTGCCGTTCCTCGAGAGCCGCCTGCCGATCCCTGACGAGCTCAAGAACACGAAGCGGGGGAGCGACTCGCCGATCCGCGTCGCGAACGAGCTGATCACCGCCGGCGACGCGCGCCGCGGCGTCCAGACGCTGGCGTTCAACCTCCCCAACGACGAGCGCG
>JAJXUY010000448.1 GCA_021782525.1 Acidobacteriota bacterium
CGCGTCGAGGAGGAGAACGAGCGCATCGAGAAGCTCGGCGGCCAGCCCGCACGCTTCGCCCCGGTGCTGCTCGGGATCACCAAGGCCGCGCTCGCGACCGAGTCGTTCGTCTCGGCGGCGTCGTTCCAGGAGACGACGAGGGTGCTGACCGAGGCCGCGGTCTCCGGCCGGGTGGACGACCTCTACGGCCTCAAGGAGAACGTGATCGTCGGCCGCCTCATCCCGGCTGGTACGGGAGCCAAGCACTATCATTACTTTGCGGTCGATCCGGTGCCGCAGGAAGAGTTGCCGCAGCCGGAGGAGCCGCAAGGCGAGGCGCCCGCCGAGTACGACGACCTGAACCAGCTGTTGCCCCCGCGCCCCGAAAGCAGTTGACAGTTCGGCGGCGCTTGACTAGAATCTTCGGACTTCACCGGCTCGGAGCCGGTGGTACCGCAACCGGGGCCAAGCACCGGAGCACGCTTGGCCCTTGCTGCCTGGAGTCGAGAGAGGAAACGATGCCGACGATCGCGCAACTGGTCCGCAAGGGACGCCAAAAGCTCGAGGTCAAGACCAAGAGCCCGGCCCTGAAATCATCCCCGCAAAAGCGCGGAGTCTGCACCCGCGTGTACACCACGACCCCGAAGAAGCCGAACTCGGCGCTGCGGAAGGTCGCGCGCGTTCGCCTGACCAACGGCATCGAGGTGACGACGTACATCCCCGGCGAAGGGCACAACCTGCAGGAGCACTCGGTCGTGCTCATCAGGGGTGGCCGCGTGAAGGACCTGCCGGGCGTGCGCTACCACATCATCCGCGGCGTGGTGGACGCCCAGGGCGTCTCGGGCCGCAACCAGAGCCGCTCGAAGTACGGTACGAAGCGGCAGAAGCAGCAGGGGAGGGCGTAGTCCATGCCGCGCCGCCGTTACATCGCCAAGCGCGAGGTCCTTCCGGATCCCGTCTACAACTCGCAGCTCGTGACCCGCTTCATCAACTCGATCCTGCGCCAGGGGAAGAGGAGCACCGCCGAAAGCATCTTCTACGGTGCGCTCGACGTCATCCAGGCGAAGACGCAGGACGACCCGCTCAAGGTGTTCAAGCGGGCGATGGACAACGTCAAGCCGCAGCTCGAGGTCAAGTCCAGGCGCGTCGGCGGCTCGACCTACCAGGTGCCGGTCGAGGTGCCCCCGGGGCGGCAGCTGTCGCTGTCGATCCGCTGGCTCATCGACTTCGCCAAGGCGCGCGGCGAGAAGTCGATGGTCGACAAGCTCGCCGGCGAGTTCATGGACGCGGCCAACAACCGCGGCGGCGCGATGAAGAAGAAGGACGACACGCACCGGATGGCCGAGGCCAACAAGGCGTTCAGCCATTACCGGTGGTAGCAGGCAGTTCGAAACGCACGACCGGCAGCCGGCCGCAGGGCTGACGGCGCAGAGCAGAGAGAGAAACAGGAAAGGCCGAAAGGTTCTTTGACAAAATGCCACGACTCGCACCCCTGGAGAAGACTCGGAATATCGGCATCATGGCCCACATCGATGCCGGTAAGACGACGACTACCGAGCGCATCCTTTACTACACGGGGGTGAACTACAAGATGGGCGAGGTCCATGACGGCACCGCCACCATGGACTGGATGGAGCAGGAGCAGGAGCGTGGCATCACGATCACCTCCGCGGCCACCACCTGCTTCTGGCGCGACCACCGCATCAACATCATCGACACCCCCGGACACGTCGACTTCACCGCCGAGGTCGAGCGCAGCCTGCGCGTGCTCGACGGCGCGGTGGCGGTGTTCGACGCGGTCAGCGGCGTCGAGCCGCAGTCCGAGACCGTCTGGCGCCAGGCCGACCGCTACAAGGTGCCGCGCATCGCGTTCGTCAACAAGATGGACCGCGTCGGCGCCGACTTCTTCGAGACGATCGAGCAGATGAAGAGGAAGCTGCGCGCCAACCCCGTCGCCGTGCAGATCCCGTACGGCGCCGAGGACGCGTTCAAGGGCGTTATCGACCTCATCGAGGGGTGCGCCTACGTGGTCGTCGACGACACCCTGGGGGCGGACTTCGAGCGGCGCGAGGTTCCCGAGGAGTTCCGGGAACAGTTCGAGAAGTGGCGCGAGCTGATGCTGGAGACGGCGGCCGAGTACGACGAGGCCCTGCTCGAGCGCTACCTCGCTGGCGAGACGCTGGAGCCGGCAGCGGTGCGGGCGAGCCTGCGGGCGCAGACCGTCGCGCATCGCATCGCCCCCGTCGTCTGCGGCTCGGCGTTCAAGAACAAGGGCGTGCAGCAGCTCCTCGACGCGGTCATCGACTTCCTTCCGTCGCCGGTGGACGTCCCGCCGATCGAGGGGCACGCGCCCGACGGCGAGCCGCAGTCGCGGCCGCCGGACGACGACGCCCCGTTCGCGGCGCTCGCGTTCAAGATCATGACCGACCCGTTCGTCGGGCAGCTCACGTTCGTGCGCGTGTATTCCGGCCGGCTCTCGACCGGCGACCAGGTGCACAACGCGCGCACCGGCAACCACGAGCGTATCGGCCGGCTGCTCAAGATGCACGCCAACAAGCGCGAGGAGATCAAGGAAGTGTTCGCGGGCGACATCGTCGCCGTGGTCGGGCTGCGCAACGTCTCGACCGGCGACACGATCTGCTCGCCGAAGGCCCCGATCGTGCTCGAGGCGATGCAGTTCCCGGAGCCGGTGATCGACGTCGCGATCGAGCC
>JAJXUY010000449.1 GCA_021782525.1 Acidobacteriota bacterium
GGACAAGAGCATGTTCAGCGTGAGGCTGTAGCGCGACAATCAACTTGAGAATCCCGCGTCAATCAGGATGAGAATGCGGCTGGGGAGGTGCTGGCTTCGGGCGTAGCCCAGAGCCAGCACCTCCCCAGCCGGCGGCGCCCCCTGGTCTGGGGCGTCGTGGTGGTCGCGGCCGGTCGGGTCACGGAGGGTTTCCCGGTCATCGGGGAGCCCTTCATGCCCGGCCGCCACATCAACGATCACCAGAAGAGGCTGTTCATGAAACATCGGCAGAACGACGGCGTGGCCGTCGCGGCCGCCAAGGCCGGGCTGAGCGCGGCGACGGGCTATCGGCTGGAGAAGGCGCGATCCGCGCCGCCTCCCCCCAGGCCCCCGCGCGGCCGGCGCCGTCCGGACCCGCTGGTCGATATCTTCACGACCGAGGTTGTGCCGATCCTCGAAGCTGCCCCCGGCCTCCGGGCGGTTGCTGTCTTCGAGGAGCTGATGCGCCGCCACCCGGAGGATCTCGCCCCCGGCGTCCGCCGGACGCTCGAGCGCCGCATCCGCGCCTGGCGCGCGATCCACGGACCGGATCAGGAAGTGATCTTCCGCCAGACCCACGCGCCCGGCGTGATGGGCCTGTCGGACTTCACCGACATGAACGACCTCGGCGTGACCGTCGCCGGCGCGCCGCTCGATCATCGTCTCTATCACTTCCGCCTGGTCTGGTCGGGCTTCGAGCACGCCCATGTCGTGCTCGGCGGCGAGAGCTATGTCGCCCTCGCCGCGGGGCTGCAGAACGCCCTCTGGCTGCTCGGTGGCGCCCCGCGCGAGCATCGTAGCGACAGCCTGTCGGCCGCCTTCCGCAATCTCGACGCCGAGGCCAAAGCCGACCTCACCCACCGCTATGAAGCGCTCTGCGCCCATTACGGCATGATGCCGACCCGCAACAACCGCGGCATCGCCCACGAGAACGGCGCCATCGAGAGCGCGCACGGCCATCTCAAGAGCGCGATCCGCGACGCGCTGCTGCTGCGCGGCACCGCCGCCTTCCCCGACCTCGAGGACTATCGCCGCTTCATCGCCGAGATCGTCGGCCGGCAAAACCGCCGCCACGCCGCCCGCATCGAGGCCGAGCGCGCCGCCCTCAGCCCGCTGCCGGTCCAGCGCACCGCCGACTACGAGGAGACCGTGGTCACCGTCACCTCCTCCTCCGGCTTCACCCTGAGGAAGGTGTTCTACACCGTCCCCTCCCGGCTGATCGGCCAGCGGCTCCGCGTCCGTCTCCATGACGATCGCCTGGAGCTTTTCCTTGCCGCCACCCCGCTCATGACTCTGCCGCGTGGCCGCGCACAGCCGAACGGCAAGCACGGGCATGTCGTCGACTACCGCCACGTCATCCACAGCCTGCGCCGCAAGCCGATGGCGCTGCTCAACCTCGTCTATCGCGCCCAGCTCTTCCCCCGCGACGCCTACCGCCGCGCCTTCGAACGCCTGCTCGAACATGCCTCCGAGCGATCCGCCTGCCGCACCATGGTCGAGATCCTTGCCATCGCCCATGAGCGCGGCTGCGAGGCCGACCTCGCCGTACACCTCGCCGAAGACATCGCCGCCGGCCGCCTGCCCGACCTCGACATGCTGCGCCGCCGCTTCGCCCCCGATCCCGCCGCGCTGCCCGCGGTCACGGTCCGGCTCACCCCGCTCGCCGACTACGACACGCTGCTGACCGGAGAAGCAGCATGAGCGAGACAACCAAGGCCATCGACGCCCAGCGCCTGACCCTGATCCTCAACGACCTCCGCCTGCCGGCGATCAAGCAGGCCTGGCCGGAGTTCGTCGCCCGCGCCGACACCGAGGCCTGGCCCGCTGCCCGGCTGCTCGCCACGCTGGCCGAGCACGAGATCGCCGAGCGCGACCGCCGGCGGATCGAACGTCACCTCCTCGATGCCCGCCTGCCGCCCGGCAAGACCATCGATGCCTTCGCCTTCGACGCCGTGCCGATGATCTCCAAGGCCAAGGTCCTCGCGCTGTGCGCCGGCGACCTCTGGCTCGACCAGGGCGCCAATCTCATCCTGTTCGGGCCGCCCGGCGGGGGAAAATCCCATCTTGCCGCCGCCATCGGCCTCGCCCTGATCGAAAACGGCTGGCGCGTGCTGTTCACCCGCACCTCCGATCTCGTCCAGAAGCTCCAGATCGCCCGCCGCGAACTCGCCCTCGAAAGCGCCATCGCCAGGCTCGATAAATACCACCTGCTCATCCTCGACGACCTCGCCTACGTCACCAAGGATCAGGCCGAGACCTCCGTGCTGTTCGAACTGATCAGCGCCCGCTACGAACGCCGCTCGCTGCTCATCACCGCCAACCAGCCCTTCGGCGAATGGGGCAAAATCTTCCCCGACCCCGCCATGACGCTCGCCGCCGTCGACCGCCTGGTTCATCACGCCACCATCTTCGAGATGAACGTCGACAGCTACCGCCGCAAAACCGCCGTCCAGCGACGCACCGGCCCAGGCCGGCCGCCAACCCGCGCGACAGTCAATGAGAACGACAGATTGTCGCGCGCCGACAATCAGAACGCTCCATCGCCCTTGCCAGCGTCAAACAACCCCGACTAACGTTCCCAAGCCGCGACCATACTTTCTCACCCTGGTTGTCGCGCTTCTCATCCTGATCGTCGCGCTACACGCCGCCCAGGCCCCGCCGGA
>JAJXUY010000450.1 GCA_021782525.1 Acidobacteriota bacterium
CGCCGCCGGCCGCGGCCGGGGCATCGGCACCGCCGGCGGCCGCCGAGCCGCCGAGCCCCGCCGGGATCCCGCCGGGGGCAGCGTCCGTCAGAGAGGGGACCGGCCCGGCGGTGGGCCGTCGGGCGCGGCACGGCGGCTCGACACCCGCAGCGTCCGCGGCGGAAACGAACGCGGGATCGCAACCCGCGCCGCCGGTGGAGAGGGCGGCGGCCCCGGCGACGTCCCGCGCGGTCGTGGCCGGGCGGGTGGCCGTCGCGGTGATCGGCGAGCAGCCGCTCGCCGGGGCGGTCGCCGACCTGCTGCAGTCGGAACTCTCCGCGAGGGGTTTGCAGCCGGTCGACGCCGCGTCGTTGCCGGGAGGCGAGGATCTCCTGCGCAGGCGCGGCGCCCCGACCGCGGGCGAGTTGATCCGCGCCCTCGCGGCGAGCGATGCGGGGGAGTTGGTCGTCGCGCGGATCGAGCCCGCGGGCGAGCGCACGCTTTCGTACATGGGCCGACACGACGTCGCGTACTCGTCGCGGGTCACGTTGAGCTGCTTCGACCTGACGACGGGACAGCCCAAAGGGCCATCGCCCGGCGCCACGGTCGAGTACACCTCGATCGGCGCCGCCGGCGCGGCGGAGAAGGCGCTGAGCGCGGCGCTCACCGAGATCGGGCGCCAGGCTCGCTGACCGCTCGATGTCGGAAGCGACCGGGTCGAGGCGGGGCGCGGGGCGCGGTGTACACTGAAACAAATGCGGTTGGGGCGGGCTCGGGTTCGCCTGGTGAGGAGGGCAGGCATGCAACGGTCCATCACCGCGCTCGTGGTGGCGCTGGTCGCCGGGGGAGTCGCGAACGCGCAGGGCGCGGCACCGTACACGCCGAGCGAGAACCCTTTCCAGGGTGACTACGCCATCACACTCGGCCGGCCGGTCGCGCTCCACGTCGAGGTCGCCGGCATCCGGCTCGACAGCGTCACGCTCCGGACCCCGGCCGAGATCAAGGCCGGCGAGCCGGTGAGGTGCGACGTCGTCGTCGCCGGACACAATGCGGGCGAGCGCAAGGCGGAGCTGACGGTCGTGCTGCTGCTCGAGGATCGCGACGTCAAGGCGCTCGAACGGGTCGCGCTGGAGCCGTTCAAGGTCAAATCGGGAAAAGATTTCAGCGAGTCGCAGCAGGTCGACATCGGCGCCGACGCGCTGGCCGCCGCCAGCCGCGTCTACCTGTTCGTCCAGGTCGATTGAGAGAACGGCGACCGCGGTCGGGCGCCGGCCGCGCCGCGCGTCCTACCACTCCTTGGTCCTGCCCAAGAAACTGAGGAACTCACCGCGCACCTTGCGGTCCTCGAAGCAGCCGCGGATCGCCGAGGTCACCGTCAGCGCACCCGGCTTCTTCACGCCCCGCATCTCGACGCAGAGGTGGCGCGCCTCGATGACCACCATGGCGCCGAGCGGCTGCAGGTTGTTCCACAGGTAGTCCGCGACCTGCTCGGTGAGGCGTTCCTGGATCTGCGGGCGCTTGGCGTAGAACTCGAGGATGCGTGGGAGCTTGGAAAGGCCGACGATGCGCCGGTTCGGGATGTAGGCGATGTGGGCGTGGCCGTAGAACGGCACGAGATGGTGGGCGCACATCGAGTAGAACGGTGTGTCGCGTTCCATCACCATCGAGCGGTAGTTCTCCTCGTTGGGGAAGGTCGTGACCTCCGGCTCGGCGCCCTCGACAAGGCCGTGGAACATCTCCAGGTACATCTTGGCGACGCGCTCCGGTGTTCCCGTCAAGTTGGGGTCGCTGCGGTCGAGGTGCAGCATGTCGAGGATCGCCCCGACGTGCTCGGCGATCTTCTCGACGCGCTCCTTCTCCTCCCCGTTGGGGATGATGTTGGAGTCCCGGTCGGAGATCGAGACCCCGCGCTCGGAACCGAGAACCAGCGTCTTGTGCATGCATCCTCCCCGGTAGTCTTCACTGGCGCCCAGGCTAAGGCCGCCACCGGTCAGTCTATTCCAGAATCCGGTCGGCGGGCCACCGAGCGGCCCGGGCCGGCGTGTAGAATACCGGCGCGGCGACGCGAGGAGGGCGGAGGCGGCGATGAAGGGGATCATCCTGGCCGGCGGAGCGGGCACGCGGCTGCACCCGATCACGCTCGCGGTTTCGAAGCAGCTGGTGCCGGTGTACGACAAGCCGATGATCTACTACCCGCTGTCGACGCTGATGCTCGCCGGGATCCGGGAGATCCTGGTGATCACCACGCCGCACGAGGCGCCTCTGTTCCGCACCCTGCTCGGCGACGGGGCGCAGTGGGGCATCGAGCTGTCGTTCGCCGAGCAGCCCACGCCCGGCGGCCTCGCCGAGGCGCTCCTGATCGGAGAGACGTTCATCGCCGGCGAGGGCGTCTGCCTGATCCTCGGGGACAACATTTTTTACGCCCAGGGGCTGGCCCGGCAGCTGCAGGGCGCGGCGGCGAGGAGCAGCGGCGCCACCGTGTTCGGCTACTGGGTGCGCGACCCGGAGCGCTACGGTGTCGTCGAGCTCGACGCCGAGGGACGCCCGCTCTCGCTCGAGGAGAAGCCGGTGCACCCCCGTTCGCACTGGGCGGTGACCGGGCTGTATTTCTACGACCGCCGGGCGGTGGGCGTCGCCAGGTCCCTCGGCCGGTCGGCACGCGGCGAGCTCGAGATCACCGACGTCAACCGCCGCTACCTC
>JAJXUY010000451.1 GCA_021782525.1 Acidobacteriota bacterium
ACGAGCGGCGCCTCGCCGGTGACCGTGACGGCCTCGGCCTTCGTGGTGGCCTGCTGCATCACCGCGTTGACCCGCAGCACCTGGCCGACGCGCACCTGCAGGTTGTCCTCGGCGACCGGGGAGAACCCGTCGAGCTCGAGGTGGATCGCGTACGTGCCGGGCGGCAGCGCGGCGAAGCGCGCGAGGCCGGCGCCGTCGGTCGGCATCACCCGCTCGAGGCCGGTGGCCGTGTTCGTGAGCTTGGCGGTCACGCCGGGCAGCGGTTGCTTGCCGGTGTCCGCGACCCGGAGCTCGATCTCCGCGTTGCTGACCTGCGCCGCGGCCGGCCCGGCGATGAGCAGGCCGATCACGCAGGCCGCCGCGACCGCGGCGAACCGCGGCCAGGCGTGGTTGAGAAGCGTCCGCATCGTCATGGTTGTCTCCTCCTGAGGGCGTCGCGCCCCGATTCGAACAGAGCGTTGCAGGTTGACAGTCGGCGGCTGACAGCTGACGTGGCGTATCGAGGTGGTTGCATGCGAGGTTCGAAACCGAAAGCGGGGAGATGGCCCAGGTGGGCGGCCGGCCGTGGGCTGTGGCCGGGCGGGGTCGGTCTCGAGGGCACGGCCACGACGGCCATCGTGCGAACGCTGGGGCTGCCCTTGGTGCCTCGCTTCATCCTCGCCCTTTCTAAAAAACGAACGCTCGATATGTTTTACTGGCGCGACTCTAGACCGGCTCGAAACGGGTGTCAAGTGGGTGCGGTACGGTGCGCTGCGAACCGCGGCGGCCGGAGGCCGGCGCTTCCGGCAGCGACCGCCGCCACCGTACACTGAGGTCATGAGCGACGGAGCAGATCCCTTGCCGGTGGAGGGTTTGAGCGGTCTGACGAGCCGCGAGGCCGCAGAGCGGCTGCGGCGTGACGGCCCCAACGAGGCGAGGGAGGAGCGCCGGCACCCGCTGCTCGAGTTCGCGCGCCACTTCTGGGGCCCCGTCCCCTGGATGCTCGAGCTGACGATCGTGCTCGAGTTCGTGCTCCGGCGCCGCGGCGAGGGGTTGGTGATCGCGGCGCTGCTCGTGTTCAACGCCGTCGTCGGCCGCGTGCAGGAGGGGCGGGCTCGCAACGCGCTCGCGATGCTGCGCCAGCGGCTTCAGGTGCAGGCGCGAGCTCGGCGCGACGGCGGCTGGCGGCTGGTGCCGGCGCGCGAGCTGGTGGTCGGCGACACCGTGCACCTGCGGATGGGGGACGTGGCGCCGGCCGACGTGCTCGTCAAGGACGGCGAGCTGCTCGTGGACCAGTCGGCGCTGACCGGCGAGTCGCAGCCGGTCGAGATCGGCCCGGAGAAGCCGGCGTTCGCCGGCACCGTCGTGCGCCGCGGCGAGGCGACCGGGGTCGTGACCGCAACCGGCACCCGCACCGTGTTCGGCAAGACCGCCGAGCTCGTGCGCCTGGCCAAGACGAGGAGCCACCTCGAGACCGTCATCTTTGCGATCGTGAAGTACCTAGTCGTCCTCGATGCCGTCCTCGTCGCCGGGGTGCTGGCGTACGCGCTTCTGACCGGGCGACCGATGGCCGAGGTGTTGCCGTTCGCCCTGATCCTCCTGGTCGCGTCGGTGCCGGTCGCGCTCCCCGCCACGTTCACGGTGGCGACCGCGATCGGGGCGACCGAGCTGGTCGGCGAGGGGGTGCTGGTCACCCGGCTGGCGGCGATCGAGGAGGCGGCCGGCATGGACGTGCTGTGCAGCGACAAGACCGGCACGATCACGCGCAACCAACTGAGCGTGACCGCGGTGGTCGCGGCGGCGCCGTTCACCGAGGCCGAGGTGCTCGAGCGCGCGAGCGTCGCCTCCGACGAATCGACGCAGGACCCGATCGACCTCGCGATCGTGCGCGAGGCGCAGGCGCGCGGCGTCGACACCGCGCCTCCGGCCGGGCGGCGGTTCGTCCCGTTCGACTCCGCCACGAAGCGCTCGGAGGGGATCGTCCCCGACGGCGCCGGCCGCCGCCGTGTCGTCAAGGGAACCCCCGCGACGGTCCTGCCGCTGGCGGGCCCGGCGGGCGCGGCGCTCGCGGCGGAGGTGCAACGGCTCGGCGCGCTGGGCGCGCGGGTCCTGGCGGTGGTCGAAGGGGACGCGGGGGAGGCCAGCGTATTGCGGCCGGTCGGGCTGATCGGGCTCGCGGATCCGCCGCGGCCGGATGCGGCGGAGCTGATCGGCCACCTGCATGAGCTCGGGGTCAGGGTGGCGATGGTCACCGGCGATGCCGAGGCGACCGCCCTGGTGGTGGCGCGCCAGGTCGGCATCGGCGAGCGCGTGTGCCCGGTCGAGGCGCTGCGCCGGGACGCGGACGGCGTGCTCGAGCACGATGTCTTCGCCGGCGTGCTGCCGGAGGACAAGTTTCATCTCGTGCAGGCGTTCCAGCGCCGCGGCCACGCGACCGGGATGACCGGCGACGGCGTCAACGACGCCCCCGCGTTGAAGCAGGCGGAGGTCGGGATCGCGGTCTCCAGCGCCACCGACGTCGCCAAGGCGGCCGCCAGCCTCGTCCTGACGACCCCGGGCCTCGGCAACGTGGTCGCGGCGGTGCGGACGAGCCGGCGGATCTACCAGCGGATGGTGACGTACACGCTCAACAAGGTCATCAAGACGTGCGAGATCTCGCTCCTGCTCAGCCTCGGCCTGGTCCTCACCGGCACGT
>JAJXUY010000452.1 GCA_021782525.1 Acidobacteriota bacterium
TCTCAAGGTCGTCAGGCAGGAGACCTTCCACCCATCGCCACTCTTCCTGTACGAGGGCGCGTTCTTCCATAACCCTAGCATAATTACTCCCTCATTAATGTCAATGCTAAAGTTAGCGCATATGGGGCTCGGGGGGGCGCGAGGCGCGACGAACGTTCCTATTTAGCAAGGAAAAGGGGGGCCGAAGTGCCCCCCCGCGAAAAGAAAGATGGTGCCGAAGGCCGGACTCGAACCGGCATGGCTTGCGCCACACGCCCCTCAAACGTGCGCGTCTACCAATTCCGCCACTTCGGCACGGTGCATGCGTCGTGCTCCGATCCGCTCACTTCTTGGCCGGCGTCGGCGCCGCGGGCTGCGACGTCGTGGCCGGTGCCTGCGCCGGTGCGGCCGGTTGCGCCGCCGTGGGGGCCGGGACCGCCGGTTTCGCCGGGGCCGGGGCGCTCGCCGGCGCCTTGCCCTTGACTCCCGCCGTGACCGAGCGGCCGCGACGGGCGGTGAGCACCGACAGCCCGAGGCACAGCACGACGAAGAGGACGAACGAGCCGGTCGTGAGCTTGTGCATCAGGGTGGCGGTGCCGCGCGGGCCGAACGAGGCCTGCGAGGACGCGCCGCCGAACGCCGCCGCCACGTCCGCCCCCTTGCCCTGCTGCAGCAGCACGACCAGGATCAGGAAGAAGCAGACGACGATGAAGAGGATGATCAGCAGGGTATACACGAGATGCTCACTCCTTCGCCCCACGGCGCTCGCCGAGAGCACCGAGGATGATAGCGCAAAATCCTTCCAGGTCAAGGCTTGCCCCGCCGACCAGGGCGCCGTCGATGTCTGCTTCGGCGAGCAGCGCCGCCGCGTTGTCCGGCTTGACGCTGCCGCCGTAGAGGATACGCAACCCGGCGGCCGCCGCGCCGCCGAGCAGCTCCGCGGCGCGCCGCCGCAGCGCGACGTGCGCCTCCTGCGCCTGCACCGTCGTCGCGGTCCGTCCCGTCCCGATCGCCCACACCGGCTCGTATGCCAGCGCCAGGTGTGCCGGGTCGAGCCCCTCGAGCGCCGTGCTCTGCCGCTCGAGGACCGCGAGCGTCTCGCCGGCCTCGCGCTGCGCCAGCGTCTCGCCGACGCAGAAGATCACGTCCAGGCCGGCGTGCTGCGCCGCCCGCGCGCGGGCGCCGGCCGTGGCGTCGCTCTCGCCGAAGTACTGCCGCCGTTCGGAGTGGCCGACGATGACCCAGCGCACGCCGAGCTCCGCGAGCATCGCCGGCGCGACCTCGCCGGTGAACGCGCCGTTCTCCTCCCAGTGGCAGTTCTGGGCGCCGACCGCGACCGCGGAGCCGGTCGCGATCAGCACGGCCGCGGGCAGCAACGTGAACGGCGGGCAGACGACGACCTCGGGGCCATCCGCGTCCACCCGGTCCACGAGGGCTTCCAGGTAGGCCTGCACCGAGGCGACCGTGCCGTGCATCTTCCAGTTGGCGGCGACGAGCGGGCGGCGGCTCATGCCCCCTCCTCGAGCACGGCGACCCCTGGCAACGTGTCGCCGGCCAGAAACTCGAGTGACGCGCCGCCGCCGGTGGAGACGTGCGAGAGCTCGCCGGCGACCCCGGCCTGCTGCACCGCCGCGACGCTCTCGCCGCCGCCGACCACGGTGAACGCCGGGCTCGCCGCCATTGCCCGCGCGATCGCGAGCGTGCCTGCCGCGAACGCCGGTCGCTCGAACACGCCGGCGGGACCGTTCCAGAACACCGTGCGCGCCGACCCGATGACCGTCGCGATGCGACCCCGCGACGCCGGCCCGATGTCCAGGATCATCTCGTCCGGCCCGACCGCCGTGACGGCGGCCGTGCGCCCCGGGGCGTCCGGCCCGGCGGCGACCACCGCATCGACCGGGAGGAGGACCTCGGTCCCGCGTGTCGCCGCGTCCGCCAGGATCCCCTTCGCCGCCGCGACCAGGTCGGCCTCAGCGAGCGAGCGGCCGACCGCCACCCCCTCGGCGAGGAGGAACGTGTTCGCCATCCCGCCGACCAGCACGACCGAGTCGGCGCGCCGCGCCAGCGCGGTGAGCGTCTCGAGCTTCCCGGAGATCTTGGCGCCGCCGACGATCGCGACGAACGGCCGCGCCGGGTCGTCGCGCACTCGGGAGAGGGCGGCGATCTCGCGCGCCATCAGCGGGCCGGCCGCGCGCTCGGCAAAGAGCTTGGCGACGCCCGCTGTGGACGCGTGCGCACGGTGGGCGCTGCCGAACGCGTCGTCGACGTAGACCTCGGCGAGCGCCGCGAGGCGGTCGCAGAACGCGGGGTCGTTCGCCGTCTCTCCGGGCTCGAAGCGCAGGTTCTCGAGGAGCAGCACGTCGCCCGGCCGCGCCGCGGCGACCGCCAGCCTGGCGACGTCGCCCGCGACGTCGGCGACGAAGCGGACCGGGCGCCCGGCCAGGCGCGCCAGGACCGGGGCCACCGGCGCCAGCGACAGCGCCGGGTCCGGCTTGCCCTTGGCGCGCCCGAGGTGGGAGCACGCGACGACGACGGCGCCGCGCTCGGCGAGCGTCCGCACGGTCGGCGCCGCCTCGCGGACCCGGGTCTCGTCACCGACGGCGCCGGCCGCGAGCGGGACGTTGAGGTCTAGGCGAAGCAACACCCGCCGGCCCTCGACGTGGAGGGCGTCCAGCGTACGCAAGGCCATCGCTC
>JAJXUY010000453.1 GCA_021782525.1 Acidobacteriota bacterium
GCCAGGCCGACCAGCGCCACCGCGCGGCTCCAGCGCGCGACGCCGTGCGCGACCGCCGCCGCGATCTCTTCGCGGCCGGCTGCGTCGTTGTACAGCGCGCCGTGCGGCTTCACGTGGCGAAGCTCCACCCCCGCCGCGGCCGCCGCGGCCGCCAGCGCCTTCACCTGGCCGAGGACGCTCGCCTCGATCGCACCCGCGTCCATGCCGAGCGAGGAGCGGCCGAACGAGGCGCGGTCCGGATAGCCGGGGTGGGCGCCGGCCACGACACCGAGCCGCCGAGCGAGCGCCAGCACCTCGGCCATCGTGCGCGCGTCGCCCGCGTGGGCGCCGCACGCGATGTTGGCCGAGGTGACGAGCGCGAGCAGTGTCTCCTCGCGGCCGTCGTCGAGCGCGCCGGGCAGCTCGCCGACGTCGGCGTTGAGGTCGATGACCGCCCCCGGGGAAACCGCATCGCTCACTGCAGCACCTCCCCCCTCGTCTCCGGCAGGAACATGATGAGGAACCCGGCCGCGACGAAGAACGCCGAGGTGAGCGCCAGCGCGCTGCCGATCCCGTGGCGGTCGGCGAGCGCGCCGATCACGAACGGGGCCAGGGCGCTCGCCGCCCGGCCGAAGTTGTAGCAGAACCCCTGCGCCGTGGCACGCACCGAGGACGGGAAGAGCTCGGCGAGCATCGCGCCGAACAGCGAGAAGTACCCGTGTCCGAAGAAGCCGATCAACGGCCCCATCGCCATCAACGCCGCGGGGTGCGCGCCCAGCTGTCCGTAGACGGGCACGAGCAGCGCCGCGCCGCCGACGAACGTGAGGAAGACGGGCCGCCGGCCGAAACGGTCCGCGAGCACGCCGAACAGCACGTACCCGAGGAACGCGCCGACCTGCATCGGAACGATCCACTCCACCGAGCGCACCACGCCCATCCCCGCGCCGCCGGCCGCCACCGGGCTCGCCAAGCACGCCGGGACCCAGGTGAACACGCCCCAGTACGCGAACAGCAGGCACGAGGTGAGGCTCGTCGCGACGACGACGCGGCGCAGCAGCGGCGGCCGGAAGATCGCCGCCAGCGGCAACCGGTCGCCGCGCGCGGCCCGCTGCCAGAGCTGCGGCTCCGGTACGGTCCGCCGCACCCACCAGGCGAGGAGCGCCGGAGCGACGCCGATGGCGAACAGCACCCTCCAGCCGTGCCCGGGGAGGATCGCCGACGCCAGCAGCGCCGCGACGATGTACCCGATGGCCCACCCGGACTGCATCAGGCCGATCGCCTTGCCGCGGTGTTCGGCCGGCCAGCTCTCGGAGACCAGCACCGACCCCGCGGCCCACTCCCCGCCGAGTCCGATGCCGACGAGCGAGCGCCAAAGCACGAGTTCAGCCAGCGAGTGCGCCGTCGCGGTGAGCGCGGTGAACACCGAGTAGAGCAGGATCGACCACACCAGCGCCCGCGCCCTCCCGATGCGGTCGGCGAGAACGCCGAACGCGACCCCGCCGACCGCCGAGGTCAGCAGCGTCACCGAGGCGAGCCCGCCGGCCGCCGCGGCCGAGAGCGAGAACTCGGCGCGGATCGCAGTGAGCGCGAAGGCGTAGAACATCACGTCCATCGCGTCGAGCATCCAGCCGAGCATCGCCGCGGCGAGCGTCCGCCACTGCGCCGCCGACACCGAGGCGAGGCCTGCGGGCGGAGGGACCGCGCTCACCGCCCCACCCCGAGCGCGCGCAACTCGCGTTCCAGCTCGCGCAACGCGGCACCGGCCTCGTCGAGCGAAACCTCCTCGAAGCGGACGCGGTCACGGGCGCGCAGCTGGCCGACCCGGTGCAGATCGGCGGCGATAACGCAGGCGATCTGCGGGTACCCTCCGGTCGTCTGGTGCTCGACGAACGACACGATCGGCCTCCCGTCGCCGGGCACCTGCAGCGCCCCCAGCGACACGCCCTCGGTGAGCATCTCGCCCGGCCGCTCGGCCGCCAGCGGCTCTCCCTCGAGACGCAGCCCCATTCGGCTCGACTCCTCGCGGACGCCAAATACGGACGAGAACAGCGCGCGCCGCGCCTCCTCCGTGAACATGTCCCACTGGGCGCCCCGGGTCACCCGGATCGTGGAGCGATTCATGATGCGTGCGACCGCCTCGAGATCCGCGGCGCGCGCCATCGGCGACGCGGCATGCACCCCGATCGGGAGAACGTCGCCCTTGCGGGCCCCGCGTCCGCCGATACCGCCAAGCCCCGACGTCAGGTGTGTCGAAGCGCTGCCGAGCACCGGAACCACTTCGATCCCGCCGCTCACACACACGATGCAGCGGGCGCCGCCGCAGGTCGCGCCGATCGCCAGCGTCTGGCCGGGGCGTACCCCGACTGCCGTCCACGGCGGGATAGGGCGCCCGTCGAGCTGCGGCGAGAAGTCGGACCCGGTCACGGCGATCGTCGCGGCCTCCTCGAAGCGCAACGCTGCGCCGACTAGCGTCATCTCGAGCGCGGCGGCACCCTCCGGATTCCCGACCAGGAGGTTTCCGGCCCGCAGCGAGAACGCATCGGCCGCGCCCGACGCCGAAACGCCGAGGTGGGCGTGCCACGGTCGGCCGAGGTCCTGCACCGTGGTCTGAAACCCGGCCGCGAGCACGCGGATCCCGCCGCACACCGGCGGGGCCGCCCCGGCCGCGCCCGCATCCGCCGCGAACGCCGCC
>JAJXUY010000454.1 GCA_021782525.1 Acidobacteriota bacterium
GGCCGGGGACGGTGTACAGCTGCAGCGTCAGCCTGTAGCCGCGGATGCGGCCGAGCTCGAGGCCGAGCAGGTCGAAGAAGAGCGTGCGGTCGGCGGCGGTGTTGAGGGTGTACAGCTTGGTCCGGCGTTGCGGGTCGGTGACGCGGTGGATGTGCTGCAGGCAGGTCGTCTTGCCGCCGAGACCCGGGCCGTAGTACACGACCTTCAGCTTCGCCTGCCGGTACTGGTTGTCAAACTGAACCATCGGTCCCCCGCCCGGGCAGCTCGACGACGAACAGGGCGCCGTGGGTCCGCCCGGGTTCGGCCCAGATGCGGCCGCCGTGGCGCTCCACGATCTGACGGGAGATCGTCAGGCCGAGACCGGAGCCCCGCCGCTGGTCGCCGATGTCGAGTTGCTGGAAGCGCTCGAAGATCTGTTCCTCGCGCCCCGCCGGGATCCCCTCGCCCCCGTCCTCCACCTCCAGACGGACCCCTTCGGCGTGCGGGCCGAACCGGAGCTGCACCTCGCCACCCTCCGGCGAGTGCTTGATCGAGTTCGACACGAGGTTGACGAGGACCTGCGTGACCTTGTCGCGATCGAGCGTCACCACGAGGGGGTCCGGCCACGGCTCGACGGCGAGGGTCAACCGGCGCTCGCCGACCAGCGCGGAGAAAGACTCCTGCACCTCGCGCACCAGCTCGTCCACCGCCACTGGAGCGAAGCTCCACTCCGCCTGGCCGGCCTCGATCCTGGCGAGGTCGAGCAGGTTGTTGATCAGCCGCGTGAGTCGCCGGCCTTCCTGGTGGATCACCCTGGCGAAGCGCTCGACCGACTCCGGCCGGCGGTCGCCGTAGCGCACCAGGACGTTGGCGGCGGAGAGGATCGCGGAGAGCGGCGTGCGGATCTCGTGCGAGACCGTGGCGAGGAACTCGGTGTGGCGGTCGTTGAGGCGCTCGAGCTCTGCGGCCCGCTCGGCGTGCCGCCGGATGGCCTCGACCCGGCGCAACCCGGTGCGCACCCGCGCGACGAGCTCGCTCCAACGGAACGGCTTGAGCAGGCAGTCGTCGGCGCCTTCTTCCATCGCGGCGAAGAGCTCTTCCGGCGAGGCCACACCGGTCATCAGGACCACGTACATGTCCGCGAGCCGGCGGTCGGCGCGCACGTGGCGGAGGAGCTCGAGCCCGCTCAGCTCGTCGAGCACGACGCCGCCGATCACGAGGTCGACCTCTCCGCGGCCGATGGCGTCCCACGCGAGTCGGCCGTTCGCGGCCGTGCGCACCTCGACATCCGGGAACTGAGCCGCCAGCGTCGTCGCGATCGCGGAGCGCAACGTCGCGTCAGGGTCGGCGATCAGGATCACCGATCGCGGCTCTCGCAACCGAGTCGACATCGCCGGGATCATAGCAAGACGGCCTCGGCTCCGGAGGCGGAGCCGAGGCCGAGGGCCTGCGGCCAGTGCCGCCGCCGCCAGCGCTAGCGGGTGCGGTGCGCCAGCGCGGCGAGGGAAAATCTCGGCGCCGGCAGCGGGGGCGGCACCGAGCGCAACGCCACCCGCCGCACCGTGGCGGCATGGACCGAGGCCGCCTGGCCCGGCAGGCCGACCGGCGTGATCTGTGCCTCGACGGTGGTGGCGTCGCCGGTGGCGTTGTTCACCACGGTCGCGTAGGGATACACCATCGCGGTGTTCGGAGCGTTCTGAAGGTACACCGCGACGGTCCCGCCGGTCAGGCCTCTGGTCTCCAGGCGCCACTGCTCGTGGCCGTTCGGCGGGATCGGGTGATCGTAGCGCCCGACGATGTTGCCGGCCGCGTCCTGCACGTCCTCGCGCACGGTGACCCAGGCGTTCGTCCACGAGGCGACGCCGACGTTGGTGCGGAAGTCGCCGTCGTCGGAGATCTGCGGCATGTAGGCGATCACCGTCGAATCCACGCCCAGGTTGAACGGGAACCCCGGGAAATCCTGGCCGAACTCGCCGCCGGCGCCGCTCGGGTCGAGCGTGTAGTTGCGGGCGAAGACACCGAAATCGCAGCTCGTGTCGCCGGCGGTGCCCGGGCAGCTGTTGGCGGCGGTGTCAGCGTAGACGAGCATGGCGCCCTTGTCGCCGCGGGCGTCGAAGCCGTTCGGGCCGAGGACGTCCCAGAGGTTGAGCGTCTCCCACGGCTGCAGGTCGATCAGCGGCGCGGTCGGCGCGCCGCCGCTGTTGTCGGTGTCCGTGGGCAGGTAGACCAGCTTGACGTAGAGCACCGACGAGTGCGGGTTGTAGAGCGTGAGGTCGGTGTGCCAGTCGGTCCCGCCCGCCCCCGGCAGGTTCGCCACCGCCGTGACGACGTAGGCGCTGGTCATCTCCCGGGCGACCGCCGGGGCCGCGGCCGCGACCACCGTGCCGAGCACCACACCTGCGAGGAACTTGCGAGCCATGCGCCACCTCCTGCAATCTATTTAGCACGCCTCGTGCCAGGATCGGTGGCGCGCGCGACCCGGGCCTCCCCCGACCGGTGTCCCCCGACGCGGTCACCCCCTCACCGCGGTGTATCGTGGTCGGCTGGGAGGTGCCCGTGCGATCGATCCTCACCCTTGCCGGCCTGCTCATCGTCATGGTCGTCGCACTCGTCCTCGCGACGCGGCAGACGCACCACGACTTCGAGGCGGTCAAGAGTGTCACGTTCGCGATGCCGACCGACG
>JAJXUY010000455.1 GCA_021782525.1 Acidobacteriota bacterium
CGCCAACCCCTGCAACGACTGCACCTTCGTAATCGCCGCCGTCAACGTCGTCTTCCCGTGATCCACGTGCCCGATCGTCCCTACGTTCACGTGCGGCTTCGTCCGATCAAACTTCTGCTTGGCCATGGTTCTCTTGCCTCCCTCTCCCCTGATTCACCGTTCGGGGCCGCCGCGGCGGCCCTGGCCAGCGAGGTGACTGGCCGCTAACCCCTCTCGTTCAACAGCTCTCCACACCGACGACGCTACTAACAGTGGAGCCCAGGACCAGATTTGAACTGGTGACCCCGTCCTTACCAAGGACGTGCTCTACCGCCTGAGCTACCTGGGCCCACGATAACGCCTGCGAAGCTTTGGAGCGGGAGACGGGATTCGAACCCGCGACCAACAGCTTGGAAGGCTGTGACTCTACCCCTGAGTTACTCCCGCAGCGAAAAAAGGTTGGTGCGGGCGGATGGATTTGAACCACCGTAGGGCATTGCCCGGCAGATTTACAGTCTGCTGCCATTGACCGCTCGGCCACACCCGCATGCGTACATTCGCCGTCAAGGTGGGAACCACCGCGCACAGGCTGCTGGAGCTCTCTGGAGCTGGCGATGGGACTCGAACCCGTAACCTGCGGATTACAAATCCGCTGCTCTACCAGTTGAGCTACGCCAGCCTGCGCGGGACGGTGCACCCGTTGCTCTCCCCTGCCAAAGATCTCCCCCGGCGCACACGTACCCCGGAGGGGTCAGAGATCATACCACGGTGAAGCGGAAACGCAAGTCCCCGGTACAGCGCCCCGGCCACCGAGGGCGGCCGAAAGGAAGCGCGCGCGGCGCCGCCTCGGGCCTGGGATCGCGAGAACGGGCAAAGGGCAAAGGGAAAAAGGGGAAACGACATACGGACAACCTGGCGCGCCTTGTCTCGTCTTCCCTTTCCCCTCTTCCCTTTGCCCTCTTCCCTCTTCGCTCTTGACCTTCTCGATCGCGGCTTCACTCGTCACCGTTCGCCCCGGACCGCCGCGCCGGTGCAGGGAAACCGGCGCCGCCACTCCCACGCGAGGACCCCGGCGGCGACCGACAGGTTCAGCGACTCGACCTCGGGCGCGACCGGGATCGCCACCACCCCGTCCAGCGCCTGGCGCGTCTTGGCGCGCAGCCCACCCGCCTCCGCCCCCAGGCAAAGCAGGAGCCTGTCCGGCAGCTCGACGCGGTCGAGCGGGGTACCGCCCGCCTCGGCGCCCCAGACCCAGTACCCGGCGTCCTTGGCCGCGGTCGCGAAGTCGCCGAGCGAGCCGACGTGCGCGACCCGGACGAGCGGGAGCGTGCCGGCCGCCACCTTCGCCGCGGCGCCTCCCAAAGGCGGCGGGTGGGGGCCCGCCACGACCACGCCGGCCAGGCCGAACGCGGCGGCGGTGCGGACGACCGCGCCCAGGTTGTGGGGATCCTCGAGGGCGTCGAGCCCGACGATGCACGCCGGCGCGGGAGCCGCCAGCAGCGCTCGGGCGTCGGCCAGCGGAGCCGGCGCGAGCCTGGCCGCGGCGCCGTTGTGGGCCGTCCCGTCCGCGACCTCGTCCAGCTTGCGCCGGGGCACCCGGGCGAAGCGGACGCCCGCCGCCCGGGCCGCGTCGAGGAGCTGCCCGACACGCGGCCCGGCGACGCCGTCGCCGACCCACACGACCTCGACGCGGGCCGGCTCGTGCGCCAGCGCGGCGAGGACGGCGTGGAACCCCGCGACCCACTCCGCGTGCGATTCCGGGGCCCGGGGTCCGGGTTCCGGGGTCCGGGAGTCGTCGTGACGTCGCGTCATGAGTGCATGGCCGGTTCCAGAGTGACGAGAGCGAGCGCCACGACCCCCTCGCGGCGACCCACGAACCCCATACCCTCGCACGTCGTGGCCTTGATGTTCACGTCTTCGGGGGTGAGATCGAGGATCTCAGCGAGGCGCGAACGCATCGCGGCGCGGTGCGGGGAGATCCGCGGCGCCTCGGCGAGCAGCGTCAGGTCGCAGGCGGCCACCCGCCACCCCGCCGCCGCGGCGAGCGCGAGGGCGTGGCGCACGAAGAGCTCGGACGCGGCGCCGCGCCAGCGCTCGTCGCTCGGCGGGAAGTGCTCGCCGATGTCGCCGGCGCCGCACGCGCCGAGGATCGCGTCGGTGACCGCGTGCAGCGCCACGTCGGCGTCGGAGTGCCCGGCGAGGCCGACCTCGCCGGCGAGCTCGACACCGCACAGCCACAGCGGCCGCCCGGGCGCCAGCGGATGGACGTCGAGGCCTTGCCCGACGCGCGTCCGCGGCCCGAACGTGCCGGCCACGACCGTGAGGTCCTCGGGGTGTGTCACCTTGATGTTGCGCGGGTCTCCGGGCACGGCCGCCACCGCTCCCCCCTGGCGCTCCACCAGCGCCGCCTCGTCGGTCCAGTGCGCATCCCCCGCGGCCGCCCACGCCGCCCGCAACACCCCGGCCCGGAACGCCTGCGGGGTCAGGGCGCGGGCCAACCGGTCGCGCGGCACCGTGGCCTCGATCGTGCCGTCGGCGCGCAACCGTTTGACCGTGTCCACCACCGGCGCGACCAGGATGGCGGCGCCGCGGTCGGCGGCCGCCGCGACCACGCGCGCCACGTCGTCGGCGGGGACGAACGGGCGTGCACCGTCGTGAATCACCACGATCGTACCGTCG
>JAJXUY010000456.1 GCA_021782525.1 Acidobacteriota bacterium
CTCGGCGCCCTCGAGGGGGCCGCGTGAGCGCGCTGTTCGACGCGTTGCGGGAGATCACGAGCCTCGAGGTGGGGACCCGCGACCTGATCGACATCGCGCTGGTGGCGACCCTCTTCTACCTGCTCCTTACCGCAGTCAAGGGCACGCGGGCGGTCTCGATGCTGTGGGGGATCTTCATCCTGACAGCAGCCTACGTCGCCGCCCAGTTCTTCGACCTCATCACGCTCACGGCGGTGCTGCGCGAGATGCTGTTCTACCTGCCGTTCGTGATCATCATCCTGTTCCAACAGGAGATCCGCCGCATTCTCGCGGCCATCGGGCGGACCCCGCTGCTGCGCTGGACCGCGGCGCTCTCCCCCCGGCAGGTGTTGATCAACGACATCGTGCTCGCCTGCGAGACGCTGGTCGCGCGCCGGTACGGCGCCCTCATCGTGATCGAACGCGACGAAGGGCTGCGCACGTTCGTCGAGACCGGGATCGCGATCGACGCCCGGCTGTCGTACGACCTCCTGGTGAACATCTTCACCCCGGGCACGCCGCTGCACGACGGGGCTGCCGTGGTGCAGGGCAACCGGCTCGTCGCCGCGGGCTGCTTCCTGCCGCTGTCGGCGCGCGCCGACCTGTCGACGACCTACGGGTCGCGGCACCGCGCGGCGCTCGGCATCGCCGAGGAAACCGACGCGGTCGCGGTCGTGGTCTCCGAGGAGCGCGGCGCGCTCTCGGTCGCCGAGGGCGGGAGGCTGCACGCCGACCTCGACCGTCGCGGGCTGCGCGACCTGCTGCTGGAGCTGCTCCTGCTCGGGCGCTCGGGGAGGCGGGCGTGAGGTGGCTCCCGCGCTCGCCGGTCAGCCTCGCGCTCGCGATCGTGCTGGCGTGCCTGGTGTGGTACGCGAACGCGCTCGACCGCAGGGAGCGGATCTCGGAGCGCCAGCTCGACGCCAGCCTCACGCTGGTGAACGTGCCGGCCGACACCGTGATCATCTCCGAGGTGCCGAGGTTCCTCTCGCTGCGGGTGCGCGGCCCGCTCTCCCGCCTGCGCACCCTCGACCAGTCGCAGGTCGGGGTCGTCATCGACCTGCGCGGCGCCAGCGAGGGGGAGCACGACTTCCCGGTCGAGACGCGCAACGTGATCGTGCCTCCCGGCGTCGAAGTGCTGGCGGTGTCGCCGGCGCAAGTGCCGCTGCGCCTCGAGCGGATCGGCCGGCTGCGCGTCGCGATCAGGCCCCGCGTCACGGGCGAGCCAGCCGCCGGCATGGTGATCGGCGCCGTGCGCGTCGACCCGGCCAGCGCGGTGGTCAGCGGGCCGCGCCTGCAGCTCAAGCGCCTCATAGGCGTGCCGACCGATGCCGTGAGCGTGGACGGCGCGGACGGCGCGGTCGAATCGGTCGTGGCGGTGCGCTCGCCGAACCCGTTGATGCGGGTCGTCGAGCCTTTGACCGCTCGGGTGATCGTCGAGATCGTGCCGGCCCACCCGGAGGCCCGGAGCGGGAGGAGGCGATGACCGGCCGCCTGTTCGGCACCGACGGCATGCGCGGCGTCGCGCTCGAGCCACCCCTCGACCGGATCACCCTGACGCGCCTCGGAGCGGCGCTCGCGGCGCACCTGCGCGAGGCGGGCCGGCCGCTCGTCGTCCTGTTGGCGGGCGACACCCGCGGCTCGACCGAGGTGCTGGCGCAGTGGGTCGGAGGCGCGTTCGCCTCGGCCGGCGGCGAGCTGCACTGGGCCGGCGTGCTCCCCACGCCCGCGGTCTCCCACCTGGTCCGCGACGACGGTCGGTTCGGCGCCGGCGTCGTGATCTCCGCCTCGCACAACCCGGCGGCCGACAACGGAGTCAAGCTCGTGACCGGTTCCGGGACGAAATGGCCTGTCGAGGAAGAACGGCGCCTCGAGCAGCGCCTCGCGACGATCGCTGGCAACCCGCCGGCCGAGCCGCTCCCTGGCGCCGAGCCGGGCTGGCGGGCTCGCTACCTCGAGCTGCTCGAGTCGTCGCTGCCGCCCGGTGCCCTCGCCGGCGCGCGCCTGGTGGTCGACGCAGCCAACGGGGCGGCGTCGCCGGTCGCCGGCGGCTTCTTCGCCGGCCTCGGCGCCGAGGTGACGCTGATCCACGCGGCGCCCGACGGCCGCAACATCAACGCTCGCTGCGGCGCCCTCTTCCCCGAGCTACTCGCGGCGGAGGTGCGCCGCGGGCGTGCGAACGCGGGTGTGGCGCTGGACGGCGACGCCGACCGCGCCATCCTCGTGACCGGCTCGGGCCGAGTCTTGGACGGCGACGACGCCCTCCTGCTGTGGGCCCGCGCGCTCGCGGCCGACGGGCGCCTGCCGGGGGGGAAGGTCGTGGCGACGGTGATGTCGAACCTCGGCCTCGAGGCGGCGCTGCGGCGCGAGGCGATCGAGCTGGTGCGCTGCCCTGTCGGGGACCGTGAGGTGTGGGAGACGATGCAGCGCGAGGGCGCGGTGCTCGGCGGCGAGCAGTCCGGACACGTGATCTGCGGCCACCTCGCGGTCACCGGCGACGGCCTGCTCACCGCGGCGCACCTCCTGGCCGTGGCGAACCGGCGCGGGGCGACGCTCGACGAGCTGGCCGACCTCCAGCGCTACCCGCAGGTGCTGATCAACGTCCGCGTGGCGGCGCGCCGGCCGGTGGCCGAGGTGC
>JAJXUY010000457.1 GCA_021782525.1 Acidobacteriota bacterium
CTCCCGGGCGACGAGATCGTGGGCTACGTTACGCGCGGGCGCGGTGTGGCGGTGCACGCGGCGAACTGTCCCAACGTCCGCAAGCTTCTGTTCACCTCGGAGCGCGAGGTCGAGGTCGAGTGGGGCGGGGTCACCGGCGCGTTCGCCGTGCCGGTGCACGTGGGGTTCGAGGACCGTTCCGGGATGCTGGCCGCCCTATCGCAGGCGGCCAACGGCGAGGGGGCCGACATCCGCAGTTGCCACCTCGCGACCAACGAGGACAGGCTGGGCACGGCGGACCTCGTCGTCGACGTGAGCGGGCGCGGCCACCTCGAGAGGGTGCTGGCGGCGCTACGGCACCTCGCCGGCGTGACGTCGGTCGACGTGAGCCTCACGACGCCGGCGCGGCGGCTGCGCGCGCTGTGACGACGATCACAGGGAGAGCCGACGGCGTGGATCGCGGTTCGTGGATCGCGAGAGGCCGGACGGGGTCAGAAGGGCAAAGGGAAAAGGGCAAAGGGAAAGAGAAAGACGGCGATCGTCTTCCCTTTGCCTTTTGCCCTTTGACCTTTGCCCCCTCTCACCCGGGCCGCGCCGGGCGAGGCGCTAGTGGATGGACTTGACCACCTTGCCGGAGCGCAGGCAGCGCGTGCACACCTTAAGCCGGACCGTGCGTCCGTTGACGAGCGCGCGCACCTCGTGCAGGTTCGGCCGCCACTCACGGCGGGAGACGTTGTGGGCGTGGCTAATCGTGTTGCCGAGCTGACTTCCCTTGCCGCAAACCTCGCAAATCCGGGCCATACATCCTCCCTCCCTCGCGTGAGGGCTGCAAAGTCTACCACCCGACGCCGGGTTTGCCAAGCTCCCAGGCTCATGGCGCGTCCTTGACATTGCAAACGGGCATGGTTACATTAGCGTCAAAAGGATGAGAGCAACACTTCCACCTTAGCGGGGACAGGTAGAAACGTACAGAGGGGGCTAGGAACCGTGCGGCTAGGAAAGAAGAAAGGGATCGTCGGGCTCGACATCGGTTCGTCGGCAATCAAACTCGTCGAGTTGAAGGCCGGCAAGAACGGCAAGTACTCCCTGCTGCACGCCGGTCACGCGCCGCTGTCCCCGGAGGCGATCGTCGAGGGCACCGTCATGGACTCCTCGCTGGTGGTGGAGGTCGCCCAGCGGCTGATCCAGGAGCAGGGTGTCAAGAACCCGGGGTTCGGGGTGTCGCTGTCGGGGATCTCGGTGGCGATCCGCAAGATCTCGGTCCCGGCCATGTCCGAGGCCGAGCTGGCCGAGTCGATCCACTGGGAGGCGGAGCAGTACCTGCCGTTCGACGTCAACGAGGTCAAGCTCGACTACGTCCCGCTCGGCGGCGACGGGGACACGATGGACGTCCTCCTGGTCGCCGCCAAGAAGGACCGGATCGCGGACTACACCGGCATCGTCTCGCAGCTCGGCAAGGTGCCGGCGCTGGTCGACGTCGACGTGTTCGCGCTGCAGAACGCGTACGAGCTCAACTACGGGGAGACCGCGGGCAAGGTGCTCGCCCTCGTCAACATCGGCGCCCACATCATGAACGTGAACATCCTGGCGCGCGGCGCCTCGGTGTTCTGGCGCGACATCGTCTTCGGCGGCAACGCCTACACCGAGGCGATCCAGCGCGAGCTGAACCTGACCCGCGAGCAGGCGGAGGCGGTGAAGACCGGCGAGCAGCTCGGCGACCACACCCCGCAGACGATCCTCGGGGTGCTCAACGGCGTGAGCGAGGACCTTGCCGCCGAGCTGCAGAAGACGTTCGAGTTCTTCTACACGACCTCGAGCCACGACCACGTCGAGGAGATCGCCCTCGCCGGCGGCGCGTGCCAGGTGCTCAACCTCGACGGCGTGCTGCGCGAGCGCCTCGGCGCCCGCGTCGAGGTGATGAACCCGTTCCGCGAGATCGCGTACTCGGAGAGCCAGTTCCCGCCCGAGTGGCTGAACCGCCATGCGCCCTCGATGGCCGTCGCCGTGGGCATGGCGTTGCGGACCGCCGGAGACTAATGCCCATGATCAAGATCAACCTCCTCGTCGAAGCGCGGGCCGAGCGGGTCGCGCGCGCGCCGTTGATCGCCTTCGGCGCCGCCAACATGAACAACTACATCATCGTCGGCCTGATCGTCGCCGGGCTCGCGTTCGTCGGCCTGCGCTACTGGAGGCTGTCGTCGAAGCTCTCCGCGATCAAGGCCGAGATCGCCGTCAACCAGCGCGAGTACGAGCGCCTCAAGCCGATCATCGCCGAGGTCGAGAAGTTCAAGAAGCAGAACCTCGAGCTCAAGCACAAGATCCAGGTGATCGAGGACCTCAAGCAGCACCAGTACGGCCCGGTCCGGATCATGGACGAGGTCAGCAAGGCGCTTCCCGACCTGCTCTGGCTGACCACCATGAACGTGAACGGCGACGTGATCCGGCTGCACGGACAGGCGCTCAACGAAAACGCCGTGGCCAACTTCATCTCCAACCTGACCGCGAGCCCGTTCTTCGCGGAGCCGAGCCTGGGCATCATGCAGCAGGACGACAAGGGCATCTTCACCTTCGACCTCTCATGCAGGTTCAAGAACGTCGCGCGCGAGACGAACCCCGCCTCGCCGCGGCGGAGTTAGGAGGCTTCGCGTCATGGCAGGCCTC
>JAJXUY010000458.1 GCA_021782525.1 Acidobacteriota bacterium
AGCGAAATGCCCGCAGACGTAGCTGTAGCCTACGTCGAGGACATTTCGCGCAGGCCAACGCAGCCAGCGGGATGCCAGCGCGAGCCGCAGCCGGAGTCTGTGCGCGACAGACTCCTAGTGGAAGATCTCGGCGAAGAAGTCCTTCATCGCCTGCCAGGAGCGGCGGTCGGCCTCGGCGTTGTACGCCGCGCCGCGGGAGTTGTCGTTGCCGGCCGCGGGGTTGGTGAACGCGTGTACCGCGTTGCCGTACTGCACCAGCTCCCAGTCCACGTGCCAGCCGCGCATCTCCTGCTCGAACGCCGCCACGTCTTTCGGCCCGACGAACGGGTCGTCCGCCCCCTGCAGCGCCAGCACCTTGCCGCGGATGTTCCGGGCGTCGCCCGGCGTCGGCGTGTCGAGCGTGCCGTGGAACACCACCACACCCGCGATGTCGGCGCCGCTGCGCGCCAGCTCGAGCACCACCATGCCGCCGAAGCAGTAGCCGATCGCGGCGATCCGCTTCGGGTCCACGAGCGGGTCGGCGCGCAGGACGTCGAGCGCCGCCGCCACCCGCGCCCGCGTCAGCGGGCGGTCGCCCTTGTAGATCGCGGCGGTCTTCGCCGCCTGCTCGGCGTTGGTGGGCCGGACCCCCTTGCCGTAGATGTCGGCGCAGAACGCGACGTACCCGAGCTTGGCGAGCTCCCTCGCCCGGCCCTCCGCGAACGGGCCGACACCCATCCAGTCGTGGGCGATCAGCACCCCCGGCCGGCGGCCGTGCACCGCGTCGTCCCACGCCATGAAGCCCTGAAGCGGCGTGGAGCCTTGCGTGTACTCCACCACTTTCGTACGCACCTCCCCACTGGCCACCGAAGCTCCGAGCACCAGCATCATCGCCGCCGCGGGCACACGCATTCCGACCTCCCATCCCCTACCTGACGGTTCAAGGCGAGCGCCGGCGTCGCTATTCCCCAAGGGGATGGACGATGGCGGACGACGCAAGAGCGAGCAGGAGGAGAGAGGTACGGGGCGAAGGGACACCAACAAATTGTTGGAGAAAGACCCTCGCTGTTCCTTTGCCCTCTTGCCTTTTCCCTCTGACCTTCTTCGTCAGCTCAGCGCTCGGTACTCGGCAAAGGTGGCGCGCTCAGTCGTACCCCTGCTCGGCCATCGCCGCCACGACGGCGGTCTCGAGCCGGCCACCGAGATCGCCGCCGACGTCCGGAGCCTCGTCCGACCACCGCGCCAGGGCGGTCGCGAGGATGGGGCGCGGCGTCGCGGCCACGGCGCGCGGCAGCCACTCCTCGCGCAGGCGCGTCCGCCAGTCGAGTCCGGCATCCGCCGCTGCGCGGGTCAGCAACACCAGCTCGCCGACAGGATCCGGTACGCTCATCGTGGCCTCCTCTCCGCCCTATCCCAGATTT
The DNA here is from genome assembly GCA_021782525.1 of Acidobacteriota bacterium. Next base: position 1,401 of record JAJXUY010000458.1, read on the forward strand.
CTGACGCGCCGGGTCGCCTCGGCGCCCACGTCGCCGCCGGGGTCCCGTTTGATCGCTTCGTCATACGCGGCCCTGGCGTCGTCGCGGCGGCCGAGGCGTTCGAACGCCCGTCCCCGCAAGAGCGAGACTCGCGCCTGCCCGGGCAACAGCGTCTCCGCCCCACCCAGGTTCTCCAACGCGGCCGCGGCGTCGGGGTCGAGCAGCAACTCGCCGGCCACGAGTCGGGAGATGTACACGCCGGGTGACAGGCGCGCCCCGTCCCGAGCTTCCGCAACGGCCGCATCCTTGCGCTGCAGCTTCGCCAGCGCCACCGCGTGCAGCGTGTGCAGGACCCCTTCCGTGGGGGCCATCCTCACCGCGTCGGCGAGCTTGGCCTCGGCTTCCGCTCCCTTACCCTGGCCCAACAACGCGACGCCCTCGTGCGCCGCGTCCCACGCCGGACGCCCGGAGATCACGCCCGCCATCGCCGTCCGGTACGGTCGCGTCCGCAAGCCGCGGCCGCGCACCTCCGCCGCCAGCAACCCCACCCGCTGCTCCGCCGTCGCCAGCCGCTCGGCCGACATCGGATGCGAGGCAAACAGCCTTTCCACCACGCCCGGCTGCGTCTTCTGCAGGCCGAGCAGCACTTTCTGCGTCTCGATCATCCCCTGCGGCGAGTATCCGGCCTTGACCGCGTACTCGAGGCCCAGCTCGTCGGCCTGCCTCTCCTGCTCGCGCGAGTAGTGCGCGAGGACGAGTTGGCCGCCGGCGAGCGCGCCGAGCGTGATCAGGCCGCGGTTTTCGACGTTCTCCGACTCCATGTAAACGCCCCCGCCCACGATGATCGCGCTGAGGAGCAGTTGCCGGTTGTACGCCGAGACGACGTGGCGGGCGGTGACGTGGCCGACCTCGTGCCCGAGCACGGCGGCCAGCCCATCCTCGGAGTCGAGGCGCGAGAGCAGCCCGCGCGTGATGCAGATCTTGCCGCCCGGGAGGGCGAAGGCGTTGACCTCGGGCTCGTTCACGGCCGTGAAGGCGTAGGTGAGCTCGGGACGGTGGCTGACGGAGGCGACCGCCTCGCCGACGCGCTCGACCTCCCGCTGCACGTCGCCGCCGGCGATCGCTCCGAGCGAGGACTGGATCGCACCGGGGTACAGGTGGTTGCCGATCTGCACCTCCTGCGCCTCGCCGAGCAGGTCGATCTGCGACTTCCCGGTCACGGGGTTCACCGTGCAGCCGGCGGCGGCGACCAGGGCCGCC
>JAJXUY010000459.1 GCA_021782525.1 Acidobacteriota bacterium
CCGGCACGCCGAACCGGCGCGCGAGCTCGAGCTGCGCCGCCGCGTCGCCCTTGAGCGCCCGGCGCGGCACCAGCAGCGCCACCGCCACCTCGAAGCCCCGGCAGCGCAGCTGGCGCGCCATCGCAAGCCCGTCGCCGCCGTTGTTCCCGGGGCCGCACGCGACGACGACGCGCCCGGCCATGGCGTAGCGCTCGGCCACGAGGTCCGCCACGGCGGCGGCGGCGTTTTCCATCAGCACCAGCCCGGGGACACCGAACTCGCCGATCGTGACACGGTCGACCTCGCGCATCGTCGCGCTGTCGAGGACTGGAATCATGGCGCCTCCTGACTGGCTATCGTACCGCCGTCGCGCAGGCGGCGGCGAGCCCGCGCCCGAGCCGCTCGCCGGCGGGAAACGTCACCCGGCGCGCGCACCGCGCCCGGCGCGCGGCGGCTGTGTTAGCCTCCGAGGTACGCTCTGCGATGCCGGCGTGCGAGGAAAGGAGCGAGAGGGCACGATGCGACTCCTCGCCGTTGCGGTCGCGGCCGCCGCGACGACGGTGGCCGGGGCGGCACAGGCCGCCGCCGCCGGTGCCGACCTCGGCCGCGCACTGCCGGCCTGGAGCGCGATCCCGTTCGCCGGGATGCTGCTCTCGATCGCGATCTTTCCTCCCCTCGCCCCGCGCTTCTGGCACCACCACTACGCCAAGGTGGCCGCCGGTTGGGGCCTGGCACTGGCGGTGCCGTTCGTCGCGTCGTACGGCCGTCCCGCGGCCGACGAGCTGCTGCGCACCGCGCTGCTCGAATACGTCCCGTTCATCGTGCTGATCGGCACGCTGTTCGTGATCGGGGGCGGCATCCTGGTGCGGGGCACGCTCCCCGGGACGCCTTGGGTGAACGCTGCGCTCATGGTCGCCGGAACCGCGCTGGCATCGTGGATCGGAACGACCGGCGCCGCGGTGTTGCTCATCCGCCCGCTGCTGCGCGCCAACCGGCAGCGGCGGCGGCGAGCGCACACGGTGGTGTTCTTCATCTTCCTCGTCGCCAACATCGGCGGCGTCCTCACGCCGCTCGGCGATCCGCCGTTGTTCCTCGGCTTCCTCGGCGGGGTGCCGTTCTTCTGGAGCCTGCGCCTGTGGCGCGAGCTGCTGCTCGTCGCCGGCCTCGTCCTCGCGGCGTACATCGCGCTCGACCTCTACTACTGGCAGCGGGAGGACAGAGCCGTGCGCGAGCGCTCACCCGGACCGCAGGAACCGCTGCGCCTGGAGGGGTGGCACAACCTCGTGCTCCTCGCCGGCGTCGTCGCGGCGGTCGTCGTGTCCGGCGTCTGGCGACCGGGGACGGTGCCGCTGCTGGGGGTCGACCTCCCGCTCCAGAACCTCACGCGCGACGCGGCGCTGCTCCTCCTGAGCGCGGCGTCGCTGGCGGCGACCAGCCGCCGGACGCGGCGCGACAACGGCTACACCTGGGGGCCGGTGCGCGAGGTCGCCATCCTCTTCGCCGGTATCTTCGCGACCATCGTTCCCGTGCTGCTGGTGCTGCGCGCCGGCGAGCACGGCGCGGCCGCACCGCTCCTGGCCGCGGTCACGACGCCGGCGCGGTTCTTCTGGGGCACCGGCGTGCTCTCGTCGTTCCTCGACAACGCGCCGACGTACCTCGCGTTCCTCTCCGCGGCCGTGGGCCGCCTCTACCCCGGGGTGCCGGCGCCGGAAGCGGTCCTCCGCCTCGCCCAGGACGGCCACCCCTTCCTGCAGGCGATCGCCGCCGGCGCCGTGTTCATGGGAGCCAACACCTACATCGGCAACGCGCCGAACTTCATGGTGAAGTCGATCGCCGAGGAGGCCGGGGTCGAGATGCCGTCGTTCTTCGGCTACGTCCTCCGCTACTCGCTCCCGTGCCTGGTCCCCGTCTTCCTGATCGCGACGTGGGTGTTCTTCCTCTGAGGAGCCAACGACCATGAGCCAGTGGTACGAGATCGTGGTGAGCGGCGCCGAGAGCGCGGTGCGGGGCTTCGTTGCCGGGTTGGAGGCGGAAAGCGGGGGCCTGGAGGCGGCCGTCTTCGGCCGCGATCTGGACCTCGAGGCGCATCGCCTCGCGCAGCGCTTTCGCGAACTCCTCTCGCACGGCTCGCGGCATCTCGTGTTCGCGCCGACCGGCCTCGCGCTCGACCTGGTCGCGGCCCTCCGCCGCCACGGAGCCGAGGCCGACCTCGCGCTCGCGGGCTTCGCGGAGGTCGTGCGCGCGCGTATGGGCTTCTCGGCCCGTGCGTTTTCGCGGGAGGTGGCTGGCCGGATTCGGGCCGAGCTGCTCGAGGGTTGGCCGCCGGGGGTCGAAGGCGACGGGATCGCCCAGCGCGAGGAGCACGACCCCGACGCGAGTGGAACCGAGCTGTACACGCCGGAGCATGAGTACGTCTACCGCGCCAGCGGCGTGTTCTCCGGGCCGTTGCCCGGTGTGATCGAGCTGCGGCGCCGTGCGCTGGAGCTGCCGTTCGTCGATGTCCGAGCGCTCGAGCTGGAGACGAAGCCCGCGGCGCCGCCGGCCTAGGGTTGCGGTGCGCGCGCCGAGCGCGCCGCCTGGCGGCGCAACCTCGGGTCGTTCTCCTCGATCTCACGCACCAGGCGCACGGTGTCGCGGATGCGGCGCTCCTGCTCCCG
>JAJXUY010000460.1 GCA_021782525.1 Acidobacteriota bacterium
CCGGGCTGGCCGGCCTGGCGCCCGCCGGGGCGCCGAGCAGCCGGCCCAGGTCGAGGACCGGGATCGGCTCGCCGGCGAACTCGGCCAGACCGAGGAACCCGGCCGCCGTTCCCGGCGAGGGGTACACCTGCAACGCCCGCATCACCTGGCGGACGCGGCCGATCGGCAGCGCGCAGAGGAACTCGCCCGTTTCGAGCAGCAAGGCGCGAAGCGACACGGCGCCGCCAGCCGATCCGGGGTTCACGACCGCAGGATAGCACCGGCGGTGGCGCGGGCCGCGCTCGCCATCGCGACCCTCGCTCCCATCGCCATGCGCGACAGGCTCCTAGCCGATCGTCTGCGTCCGCCCGGCGCCGGTGAGCAGCCGCATCACCTCGTCCTTGCGCACCTTGCCGCGCGCCGAAGAGGGCAGCTCGTCGACGATCACGACGCGTCGCGGGACCTTGTGCGGCGCCAGGCGTGCGCGACAACCGGCGACCACCGCGTGGACGGTGAGAGCCGCTCCGCGGCGGGCGACCACCACCGCGGCGACGAGCTGGCCGCGGTGCTTGTCCGGCAGACCCGCGACGACCGCGCTCTCGACCCCGGGGATCGCCTCGAGCACCTGCCGCACCTCCTCCGGATGCACCTTCTTGCCCGCCACGTTGAGAGTCTCGCCGAGCCGGCCGGTGAGCGTGAGGCGGCCCTCCGGGTCGATGACGCCGAGGTCGCCGGAGAGGAAGCGCGACGGGCCGCGGATGCCGGACTCGGCCGTGGCGGGAAGCTCCGCGAGCGCGACCGCCCGCGAGAGCACCAGGACCCGCCCTTCCTCGCCGGGCGGCAGCGCCCGGTCGTGATCGTCGACCACCAGCACCTGCACGCGCTCCATCGCCGTGCCGACGGTACCCGCCCGGTGCGCCGCCTGCCGACTGCGGTCGTACGTGATCCCACCGCACTCGGAGCTTCCGTAGAAGACGTGCACCTTGCGCCCGGTCACGGCGTGGAACGCCCGCGCGTCGTGCGGCGCCAGCGGTGCCCCGGCCGCCAGGCAAACCCGGAGGTTGGGAAGGTCGGGCAGGTCTCCGAGCGTGGCCAGCGTCCGGATCATCGCGGGCACCGCGGGGAAGTGAGCCACGCGCGCCGCCGCGAGGGTGTGGGCCAGCGCCGCCGGTAACGCGCAGGTTGGAAAGGCGAGCGGCGTTCCGGCGAGTAGGAGCGGGACCAGGCAGTTGCCGATGCCGTACGAATGCGTGAGCGGGATCGCGGCCGCGGTCACGTCGCCGCCGCCGAACCCCATCGTGCGCATGATCTGGGCCGTGTCGGCGGCGAGCTGGCGCACGCCGACCGCCACCGCTCGCGGCGCCCCGGTCGATCCCGAGGTCAGCTTGAGGATCGCGGTGGCGTCGGGGAGCACGACCGGCGTGGTCTGCAGCGATGCGACGACCGCGGTTCCCGCCTCGCACCGTGCGGTCGCGGCGGGCGGCAACCGCTCCGGCGTCACCACGACCCAGGCCGCGCCCGCCGCGGTCGCGCAGCGCTCGATCTCGTCGGCCGGGGCGGCCGCGTCCACCAGCGCCACCCGCGCCGGCAACAGTCTGAGCGCGGCGAACGCGCGCACGAACTCGGGCCCGTTCGGCAACGAGAGCACCACGGTCGCCCCCGGACGGACGTGCGCAGCGAACGCGGCGCGCTGCGCCTCGATCCCGGCCGCCAGAACGGCGCGGGTCGCCAGGACCTCGCCGTCAGGGCCGACGAGCGCCGGCGCCTCACCCGCGCGGCCGGCGAGCGCGAGGAAGCGCCGTGCGATCGGGCACGGCGCCTCAGGCATCGGAGCCCCGCATGCGGGCGAGCACCTTGGCCACGGTCGCTTGCGCCCTCTCCTCGTAGAACCGTTGCAGCACCGAGCGCACCTCCGGGTGGGTTGCGGCGATGTGGTCGAGGTCCTGGCGCGAAACCTCGATCACGGTCACCTCACCGCGGGCCACGATCGTCGCCGTGCGCGGCCGGCCCGTGAGCACGGCCACCTCGCCGAAGAACTCACCGGCCCCGAGCCGGGCGAGGACCAGGTCGTGCCCCGCCGGGTCGGTGGTCTGGACGTCGACCTCGCCCTCCTCGATGAGGAACCACGAGGCACCGCTCTCGCCCTCGCGCACGATCGTGTCGCCGCGCGCGAACGAGCGCACGGACGTGGTGGAGAGCAGCTCCTCGAGCGCCGCGGCCGAGAACTCGGCGAAGAAGCGGGAGGCCGCGCGTTCCCTCTCCGCCTGTCCGGCCGCGTCGGCGACCTGGCCGGGGCCTGCGGCCTCCGGCGGTGCCGGCGCCGTCCGCCCGGTCCGGGGGGGTGCCGTGGCCCGCCGCAACTTGGCCCGCTCGGTGCGCTCGCTCTCCTGCTGAGCGGAGATCAGGCTGGCGAGTTCCCGGGTGGCTTCCTGGCGCGTCGGGTCGAGACGCAGCACCTTGTTGATGACCGCGATGGCGCGGGCGTAGAAGCCCTGCTCGGCCCAGTGCCTCGCCAGGGTGCGGTACACCTCGATCGCCTTCTCGCGCTCGTCCGCGAGCGCGAGGACCTCGGCCTGGCGGAGCAGCAGGTTGAGGTTCTCGGGGCGGCGCTTGATCTCCTCGGCGATCGCCTCAAGCGCGGTCCCGTAGTCGCG
>JAJXUY010000461.1 GCA_021782525.1 Acidobacteriota bacterium
GCGGGCGCTAGAATGCCGGTGGCGGGCTCGAGCGCTGTACGTTCGCGGCGCGACGCGAGAGGACGCGAATGCCGACGGTTACCTTCACCCTCAACGGCCGCCCGACCACGGTGCCGTACGAGGACGGGATGCACCTGCTCGAGGTGCTGCGCGAGGAGTGCGGCGTGACCTCGGCGAAGGACGGCTGCGCGCCGCAGGGGGTGTGCGGCTGCTGCACCGTGCTCGTGGACGGACGCCCGGCGCTGGCGTGTCTGAAAAAGCCGGCGGAGATCGCGGGCCGCTCGGTGCTCACGCTGGAGGGGATCCCCGAGGCCGAGCGCGCGCTGCTGGCGCGCGCGTTCGTGCAGGAGGGCGCGGTGCAGTGCGGCTTCTGCACACCGGGGATCATGGTGCGGGCGTCGTCGTTGCTCGCGCGCGGGAAGGCCGGGGACCCCGAGGCGGTGAGCCACGCGCTCGGCGGCCACATCTGCCGCTGCACCGGCTACCGGCGCATCGTCGATGCGATCCGCTCCGCCGGCGAGGCGCGGGCCGCGGGCCGCGAGCTGGCAAGCGACGGGCCACAGCGGGGCGTGCGCTTCGCTGCGGCGGCGGACCGCGCCGCCGGCGGCGGGAGCGGCGTCGGCGGCTCGGCGCCGCGCTACCGCGGTCTCGAGTACGCGCTGGGCGCCAAGCCGTACGTCGCCGACATGCGCGTGCCCGGGATGCGGCACGGCGCGGTGGTGCTGGCGCCGTACCCGCGCGCCCGGGTGCGGGCGATCGACGCCGCGCCGGCGCTGGCGATGCCCGGGGTCGCTCGCGTGCTCACGGCCGCCGACGTGCCGGGGCAGCGGCTCGTCGGCCTCGTCGTCGCGGACTGGCCGGTGTTCGTGGCGGTCGGCGAGACGACGCGCTGCGTCGGCGACGTGCTCGCGCTCGTGGTCGCGGACTCGCAGTTCCACGCCCGCCAGGCGGCGAAGGCGGTGCGCATCGAGGCCGAAGCGCTGGAGCCGGTGACATCGCCGGAGGCGGCGCTCGCGCCGGACGCCCCGGCCCTCCACCCCGGCGGGAACCTGCTCGAGGTGACCGCGTTCGCCCGCGGCGACGCGGACGCGGCGCTCGCCGCCTCGGCGCACGTCGTCGCGCGGACGTTCACGACGCAGCGGATCGAGCACGCGTTTATGGAGACCGAGGCGTGCCTCGCGGTGCCCGAGGGGGACGGGCTGCGCGTGTACTCGCAGGGCCAGGGCGTGCACGACGACCAGCGCCAGATCGCCGCGGTGCTCGGCGTCGCGCACGAGCGGGTCACCGTCGAGCTCGTCGCCAACGGCGGCGCGTTCGGCGGCAAGGAGGACCTGTCGATCCAGGCGCAGACCGCGCTCGCGGCGTTCCTGCTCGGCGCGCCGGTGCGCGTCGTCCTCACCCGCGAGCAGTCGATCCTGCTGCACCCCAAGCGGCACCCGCTCACGATGGAGTACGCCGTCGGCTGCGACGCCGGCGGGCGGCTGACCGCGGCGCGCGTGCGCATCGTCGGCGACACCGGCGCCTACGCCTCGGTCGGCGCCAAGGTGCTCGAGCGCGCGGCCGGGCACTCGTGCGGGCCGTACCGCGTGCCCGCGGTCGACGTCGAGGCGAGGACCGTCTACACCAACAACCCGCCGTCCGGCGCGATGCGCGGCTTCGGCGTGTGCCAGACCGCGTTCGCCATCGAGGGCTGCCTCGACCTCCTCGCCGAGCGGGTCGGCCTCGACGGCTACGACATCCGCGAGCGCAACATCCTCGCCCCCGGCGACCGCTTCGCCACCGGCCAGATCATGACCGCGGCGTGCGGCATCCGGGCGACGCTGGAGGCGGTGCGCGACGTCTACAAGGCGAACGCCGGGCGCGCCGGGATCGCGTGCGGGATCAAGAACACCGGCATCGGCAACGGGCTCGCCGACACCGGCCGCGTGCGGCTCCGGGTCGACGCCGGCGGCCGCCTCGAGGTGCTCACCGGCTTCACCGAGATGGGGCAGGGGTTGTTCACGATCCTGCGCCAGGTGGTGCACGAGGAGACCGGGGTCGCTCCGGAGGCGATGACGGTCGCGACCCGCAGCGAGCCCGACGTCGAGTGCGGGATGACCACCGCCTCGCGCGCGACCGCGCTCGCCACGATGGCGGCGCAGCGCGCGGCGCGAGCGCTCGTGGCCGACCTCGCGACGGCGCCGCTGGCCGCGCTCGCCGGGCGCGAGTACCGCGGCGAGTACGTGTGCGACATCACGGTGCCGCCCGGCACGAACGTCGACAACCCGGTCACGCACATGACGTTCGGCTACGCCACCCAGGTCGTGCTGGTGGGCGGCGACGGGCGCATCGCGAAGGTGGTCGCGGCGCACGACGTCGGCCGCGCGATCAACCCGCTCGCGTGCGTGCAGCAGATCGAGGGCGCGGTGCACATGGGGCTCGGCTACGCGCTCTCCGAGGAGCTGCCGTGCCGCCAGGGACGCCCCGTCTCGACGCGGATGCGCGACCTCGGGATCCTGAGCGCGGCCGAGACCCCGGAGGTCGAGGTGATCCTCGTCGAGGTCCCGGATCCGGTCGGAGGCTACGGCGCCAAGGGGGTGGGCGAGATCGGCCTGGTGCCCACGGCCGCCGCGGTGGCCGGCGCGATGGCCGCG
>JAJXUY010000462.1 GCA_021782525.1 Acidobacteriota bacterium
GTAGAGCGCGCACTGCAGGTAGCGCGACGAGTGCCGCCCGGAGGAGAGCTTGAAGTGCCCCTCCAGCAGCGCCCCCGCCGCGGTCATGTCCTCGAGCGTGATCCCGCCCATCTACTCCTCCCGCGAGAGGCCGTAGGCCTCGATCTTCTTGTACAGGTTGGACCGCGGCGTGTTGATCGCGCGCGCGGTGGCGGCGACGTTCCAGCCGTTCCGGTGGAGCTGGCGCACCAGGTAGGCGCGCTCCGCCCGCTCCTGGAACTCGGCCAGCGTCGGCGCCGCGAACAGCCCCTCGTCGGCCGGGGCGCCGGCGGTCGCCGCCGGCAGCAGGTCGATCGCCGTGATCTCGTCCTCGAGCTGCATGATCACGGCGCGCTCGACGACGTTCTTGAGCTCGCGCACGTTGCCGGGGAACGGGTAGGCGGCGAGCTGGGCGAGCGCCTGCGGCGCCCACCGCTTCGGCCGCCGGTTGTACTCGTGGCACGCCGTCGTGGTGTAGTGCTCGACGAGGACGGCGAGGTCGCCGGGGTGCGAGCGCAGCGGCGGCGTGCGCAGGACGACCACCGACAGGCGGAAGTAAAGGTCCTCGCGGAACCGTCCGGCCTTGACCTCCTCGGGCAGGTCCTTGTTCGTCGCCGCGATCACGCGCACGTCCACCCGCCCCACGGCGCCGGCGCCGACCGGCTCGACCTCCCCGTCCTGCAGCACCCGCAGCACCTTGGCCTGCGTGCGCAGCGACATGTCGCCGACCTCGTCGAGGAAGATCGTGCCGCCGTCGGCCTGGACGAACTTGCCGATCTGCTTGCGCACGGCGCCGGTGAACGAGCCCTTCTCGTGCCCGAACAGCTCCGACTCGATGAGCTCCTCGGGGATCGCGGCGCAGTTGACGCGCACGAACGGCGCGCGGGCGCGCGGCGACAGGTGGTGGATCCGCCGCGCGACCAGCTCCTTCCCGGTGCCGGACTCGCCGACGACGAGGACGGTCGCGCGCGACGGGGCGACGCGGGCGATCTCCTCGCGCAGCGCCATCATGTCGGCCGAGTCGCCGAGCAGCGGCGCGGGCTCGTCGCCGCCGCCCTTGAGGCGCCGGTTCTCCTCGGCGAGCTTGCCGCGCGCCACCGCGCCCTGCACGGCGAGGAGCAGCTTGGCGCGCTCCGGCGGCTTGTCGAGGAAGGCGTCCGCCCCGGCCTTGAGGCAGGAGGTGGCGGTGAACTCGTCGCCGTGGCCGGTGAGCACCACGACCGGGACGTCGACCCCGCGCTGGCGCAGGTTCTCGAGCAGGCCGAGCCCGTCCATCCCCGGCATCTTGATGTCGAGCAGCACCGCGTGCGGCGCGTCGCGGTCGATCGCGTCGATCGCGGCGAACGCGTCCCCCGCCTCCGTGACCCCGAACCCGGCGCCGGCGAGAATCGTCTTCACCACCAAGCGGTTGGCGGCGTCGTCATCGACGATCAGGACCCTTCCGGTGATCCCCATGGCCTCAGAGTTTACCCCAGCGGGTGGTCCGCCCGGCGCCGGCCGCGGTCAGAGCGTCACGACGACCTTGCCGATCGAGGAACGGCCCTGCAGCAGGGCGTGCGCCTCGGGCAACCGGGCGAACGGGAACGTGGCGCCGACGATCGGCCGCACCGTCCCGGCGGCCAGCGCCGCCTCGATGCGCCCGAAGCGGCTCTGCAGCTCGCCGGCGAGGTGCGGCACGAGCGAGAGGTTGAACCCCGCCAGCGTCCGTGTCGGTTGGACGAGCGCGGAAGGGAGCAGCGCCCCCATGCGCAGCAGCTCGAGGGCGGCGTGCAGGTAGCGGACGCGGCCCGGTCCGAGCGCGGCGGCGAACCCGTAGAGCACGTAGCGCCCGTCGCGGTTGAGCGCCTTCCACCCCGGCCGGAACAAGGAGCCGCCGACCGCGTCCACGACGACGTCCACACCGCCCGCGAGCGCGGCGCGATACCCCTCGTAGCCTACCGTCTCGGGGGCTCCGAGCGACGCCGCTAGCTCGCGCTTGGCCGCCGAGGACGCCACCGCGAGCACCCGCGCGCCGGCCGCCGCGGCCATCTGCACCGCGATCGTCCCCACCCCGCCGGCGGCGGCCGTGATCGCGACCCGCTCCCCCGGCCGTAGCCGCCCGACGGTGACCAGCGCGTGGTCGGCGGTGAGGCCGGTGACCGCGATGGCGGCGCCGGCGACGAAGTCGATACCCGGGGGCAGCGGGCGCAGGAAGCGCGCATCCACGGCCACGAGTTCGGCGTGGCCGCCGAAGATCGGCACGGCCGCGACCGCGGTCCCCACCGGCGGCCCGGCTACCCCCTCGCCGAGCGCCGCAACCTCGCCGCTCACCTCCATGCCGGGCACGAACGGCGGCTTCGGGACGCGCGGGTAGACGCCGAGGCGGGCGGCGCAGTCGGCGAAGTTGAGGCCGATCGCCCGCACCCGCACCAGCACCTGGCCGGGGCCCGGCGCCGGGTCGGCCAGTTGCTCGAGGCGCAGGACTCCGGGCGGCCCGTACCGGGACGCGACCCACGCCCTCATCGCCCCGCCCGCCCCCGGATGCGTGGTCCGTGGTCAGTGGTCAGTGGTCCGCAAAAGCCCTCGAAACCGAGTCGTGAACGGACCACGGTCCACGGTCCACGGACAG
>JAJXUY010000463.1 GCA_021782525.1 Acidobacteriota bacterium
CTCCTCCTCCCGCCCCTAGCCCTTCGGCTTGTCGGCGGCCGGCGGGGCCGGCGCGGCGTTCGCCGGCGGCGCCGGCGGCAGGCTGTCGAGGTGCTCCTGCGCCTTCTTCATGATGTAGTCGAACCCCGGCTTCATCGCCGGCGGCACCCGGCCCGCCGCCTGCTGCAGGCGCGCGAGCACCTGCTCGAGTTTGGCCCGATCGTTGAGCTGGTTGATCTGCGCCACCTGCTGCTTCACCATCCCCCGCACTTCCGCCGGCACCGCCGCGAGCTCGGGGTCCTCAGGCGCGCTGCCGGCCTTGCGCAGGTACGTCGTGACGTCGCTGTTCTCCCGGGTGAACGTCGCCTTGGCCACGCGCTGGACGTCGGCCGCGGTGACCGCCTGCAGCTTCGCCGGGGAGTCGTTGAGGAAGTGCCAGTTCCCGTCCGAATCGTAGAGCAGCAACTGCAACATGAGAAAGAAGTTCGACTGCAGCCGCCGGTACGAGTTGGCGAGTTCCTGGTTCTTCACCTTCTGCAGCTCGTGCTCGCCGACCGGGTTCGAGGCCAGCGCGTCGAGCTGGCCGAACAGCGCGTGCTCGACATCGGACGGGCTCTTGCCGTCCTTCACCTCGGCGTTCACCTCGAAGTAGCCCTCATACTTCATCGGCCGGTACATGCCCCAGGGCTCGCCGGCCGCGACCTTCTCGCCCTCCACCAGCGCCTTGTACAGGCGGCCGGTGCGGCGGTTGAGCAGGTCGGAGATGAGCTGGAAGGCGAACATGTCCTGGTGGTCGAACGGCACCGCGTGGAAGCGGACGTCGACCTCGGGGTTGGTGTCGGCCTCGGCCTCGAGCCGCTTCTGCGCGAGCTGCCGCATCTCGTCCGTGATCATCTCGGGCGGCGGCGTCTTGGCCCGCGGGATGCGGTCGAAGTAGAGCTTGGCCAGGCCGATCGCCCGGTCCGGGTCGAAGTCGCCGACGAGCGCCACGGTGACGTTGTTGGGCGCGTAGTACGTCGCGAAGTACGCTTCGGCCTGCGCGCGGCTGATCGACTCGACGTCCGACGGCCACCCGACCACCGGGTGGGAGTACGGCGACGACTCCCAGAACATCGCGTTCGCGGCCTCGTCGAACTTGCCGGTGGGCGTCGACTCGGTGCGCAGCCGGCGCTCCTCGCGCACGACGTCGCGCTCGGAGTAGAACTCGCGGAACACCGGGTTGGCCAGGCGGTCCGACTCCAGCCAGAACCACAGCTCGAGCTTGTTCGCCGGGACGGTGATGAAGTAGACGGTCTGGTCCTCGGTCGTGAACGCGTTCAACCCCGAGCCGCCCTCCTTCGTGTAGATCTGGTCGAGCTCGTCCTTGACGATGTACTTCTTCTCCTCGGCGAAGAGCTTCTCGAGGCGCGCCCGCAGCTCCTTCAGGCGCGGCGTCATGTTGGCGGGGTCGTAGATGTTGCCGGAGATCTCGCCGCGGCGCAGCTTCTCCCGTAGCAGCGTGTACTCCTTTTCCATCTCCGCCCGTACCGCGTCCTGCTCCGCCAGGACCTGCGCGTCCTTGGCGTAGTCGTTGGTGCCGATCGTCTTCGTGCCCTTGAACATCATGTGCTCGAAAAGGTGCGAGATGCCGGTGATCCCCGGGGGCTCGTTCACCGATCCCACTCTCGCCACCCACCCGCACGCCACGGTCGGCGAGTCGTGACGCTCCACCAGCAGCAACTTCATGCCGTTGGGGAGCATCTCCTCGCGCACCTTGACCTGCTGGGCGCCGAGCGCTCCCGCGACGAGGAGCGCCGCGAGCGCGGTCAGGAGGTAACGTTTGGCCATTGCCTGGCTCCTTTCACTGCAGCGCCTCCGTGTACCATGCAAACTCGCCCGCGGTCAACAGCACGTCTCAGGAATTCCCGGTAAGATGTGAAGCGATGGGCGTGCTCCGTTCCCTGTTCCGCTGGCGCGGCGAGGCCGGGGGTGTGACCCTCGCGCTCGGCGGCGGCGGCGCCCGCGGCCTCGCCCACATCGGCGTGCTCGAGGTCCTCGAGGAGGCCGGGATCCCGGTCGTGGCGATCGCCGGCACCAGCGCCGGCGCGGCCGTCGGGGCGATGTGGATCGCGCTCGGGAGCGCGGCCGCGGTGACGAGGCGCTGGCGCGAGTTCCTCGCCGCGGACATCCTCAGGGCCCTTCCCGACGTGCGCCTCACGCCGACGGTCTCGACGCGCGACAACCCGCTGCTCATCCTCGCCCACCGGCTGCGGCGCGGCGCCCTCGTGGCGCTGGCGCTCGAGCGCACGGCGATCGTGACCCACGCGCAACTCGGCGAGGGGGTGGCGTTCCTCCTCCCCGACGTGACGATCGAGTCGTTGCCGGTCCGCTTCGCCGCGGTCGCGACCGATTTCGAGACCGGCGAGCCGGTGGCGCTGCGGCACGGGCCGCTGCGCGCCGCGGTCACCGCGTCGAGCGCGATCCCGGCGATCGTGCCCCCGTTTCCCTTCGCCGGACGTTATCTCACCGACGGTGGCACCGTCGCCGATGTGCCGGTGGCGCAGGCGTGCACCCTCGCTCGCCGCCCCGTGGTCGCGGTCGGCGTCGGTGAGAGCTGGGCCATGGACGACCCGGAGCGGATCACGCTCGTCCAGGCGATG
>JAJXUY010000464.1 GCA_021782525.1 Acidobacteriota bacterium
GTCGAGGCGGCGAACACGCGCGAGCGACTGACCTGCAGCTCGTAGCCGACGCTCCCGGGAACCGGGCGCCAGCCGAGCTCGACGCGGTCGGAGGTGTCCATGTTGACGAGGAAGTTCACTCGCGGCTTCTCCGGATACGGCACGTCGGGCACCGTCTGCTGCGGGCCGAGTTTGCCGCCCGGAGCGGCACTCACCGCCTGCCGCGTCCCCAGCTCCATCTGGTCGCCGCTCGCGCCGGTGACCTTCGCGCGGCCGGCGTATGCGGCCACCAAGGTACCGGAGTCCTCCGCCACCTCGACGCCGACGCGGCTGTCACGCTCGACCTCGGCGCGCGCCGCGTCGGTGACGACCGACGACGAGTTGGCGGCGGTGAAGACGTTGACCTGCCCGACCTTGACCTTGACCTCGCCGGCCGACGGTGAGCGGCCACCGCGTGCCTCGCGGTGCACCTCGAGCAGCGAATCGGAACCGATCTTGTAGACGGCGCCGTCGGAGAACAGGACCTCGGCGAACGCGTCGGGTCCGGTCTTGACGAAGTCGCCGTTGTACAGCGCCTGTTTCTCCCGGGCGCGCTGCCAGTTGGTCTGGTTGGCGCGCTGCACCTCGACCTTGCCGTGCACCGAAATGACCTGGCCGGAGCCGACGAACTCGCGGTTGACGAGGCCGCCGAGCAGCTCGAAGCGCTGCAGCGCGTCGCCAGCGCGCGCGATGCAGGCGGGGAAGTCCTTGCGATCCCAGTCGGAACGGGCCTCCTCGAGCAGCCGCGACGCCTGATCGAATTCGCCGGCGAGGTTGTCGGAAAAGCCGGCCCGCCGCACCTGCTCCTGCGCCGCTGCCGCACGGCGCAGCAGACGCTGGGCCTTGGCCTCGGGCGGCTCGTGGGTGAGGTAGAAGGCGGTCGCAATCGCGCCGACGACCAGAAGCCCGGCGAACGCGAGCATGCCCCAGCGCTTCGCACCGGCCACCGACACGACGACCCAATCGACCTCGAAACGTCGTGCCGGCGGGCTCGAAGACGGGGGGCGCATGGTCAAACCCAGCCAACCTTAGCATTCCCGGCGGATTTGACGCAACCAGTGAGCGGCGTGCAACTTGCTCGCGGCGAGGCGGTGGGATAGAATCCTTTGCCTTTGGGTTTGGGCGCGATGGAGGCGGAATGCTCAAGACGCTCCGTGATCAGTTCACACACCTCAAGTGGATCCTGTGGTTCGTCGTCTTCCTGTTCGTGTTCTTCATCTTCGTGGACTGGGGCACCGGCCGCGCGAGAACGCGCGGGCTGGCCGGCCTGGCGGCGCGCATCGGCAACGTCAGCATCTCCGAGGCGCAGTTCCTGCGCGAGGTGCGATCCACCGAGGAGCGTTACAAGCAGATGTACGGCAAGCAGTTCGATGCGGTGCGCGATCAGCTCGATCTGGGCACGATCACGATGCAGAACCTCGTCGACCGCACGCTGCTTCTCGCCGAGGCGAAGAAGATGGGAATCGAGGTCACGGACAAGGAGCTCCTCGCCAAGATCGAGTCGTACCCTGCGTTCCGCCGCAGCGACGGCAGCTTCGTCGGCTCCGATCTGTACGCCCGCATCCTGCGCGCCAACCAGACCACGCCCGAGGAGTTCGAGGCCGGCCTGCGCCAGGACCTCGAGCTGTCCAAGCTGCAGGAGACGCTCGCCGCCGGGATCGTGATCCCGGACGCCGACGTGGAGCGCGAGTACCGCCGCCGCAACGAGGCGGTCTCGTTCGACATGCTCTTCGTGCCGGTGGACAAGGCGCTCGCCGGCGTGACCGTGACCGACGCCGATGCCAAGGCGTACTACGACGCCAACCAGGCGCGCTTCACCCATCCGGAACAGCGCCAGCTGCACTACCTGCTGGTGGACGACGCCAAGCTCCGCCACTCCCTCACCGTGCCGGAGAGCCAGATCACCCAGTACTACACCACGCACCAGGACGAGTTCAAGGTGCCGGAAGAGGTGCAGGCCCGCCACATCCTGATCCGCCCGGCGACGCAGGACGGGGCGGGCTGGAAGGCGGCGCTGGCCAAGGCCGAAGCGGTGCGCGCCAAGGCGCTGCACGGCGACTTCGCGGCGCTCGCCAAGGAGTACTCGGACGACCCCGGCTCGAAGACGAACGGCGGCGACCTCGGCTGGTTCCCGCGCGGGCGCATGGTCAAGGAGTTCGAGAACGCGGCGTTCGCCCTCAAGCCCGGCCAGGTCTCCGAGCCGGTCAAGAGCCAGTTCGGGTACCACATCATCAAAGTCGAGGGGTTCCGCCCGGCTGGGATCGAGCCGCTCGCCGAGGTGCGCGGCCGGATCAAGGACAAGCTCATCGAGGGACTTGCGGACTCCGAGGGCAACCGGCGCGCGACCGCGCTGCGCGACAAGATCGACGCGGCCAAGCTCACCACCGACGCACAGTGGCAGGCTTTGGCCGGCGACGTGGTCACCTCCAACGTGACGCCGTTCTTCGGCGCGAACGACCAGGACATCCCCGGCCTCGGGCGTGATCCCGAGCTGCTCGCCGAGGTAAGCTCCGCGAAGGAAGGGTTCATCGGCGGCCCGCGGCGCAGCGACCGCGGCTGGTTCGTCTACCGCGTGAGCAAGGTCCGTCC